>JAGGXZ010000159.1 GCA_021162805.1 Candidatus Poribacteria bacterium | reverse complement strand
TGCCGCCGTGGCTGGCGATGGCCGGTCTGTTTCATCCTGGCCCTCTTTTTTTCATCCTTCTCCTCCCCATCCTGTTTGCGCTCCTCGTCCTTACTGAAGCGAGCGTTGCTCTGATAAGTTTGCCCCTTGTGTATCTCCTCTATTCGCGCCGCATGACGCGCTCTATAGGCAGGATCGCCTCCTTTCTCTTCATCTTGTTGATCAGCTTCTTAGCGGCCTCATACTTCGGAACTACCGAAGCCGATCGAGGGAGGTTCTTCGTCTGGCTCGGGAGGCACATCGGATCCCTTGTCTCATGGAGATGGTATCCACATGTCTGGGCGAGCAATCTGCTTATGAGCCTATCGGGATTGAAGACGGTCGGTTCCCGCTGGGGATATGCCATATCCCTGTTCTGCACCGCCGTTGGATTAACCGGATCGGCAGTGGCGATCTCAGGATGGTTGTATTACCCGGGGTGGGAGAGATCGAGAACGGCTGAGCTTTCAGGCAGAACACGGAAGAGAAACGGTCTAAATTTGGATCTCGGATTTCTCCTCAAAGGCCCAGCGCATGCTCTGGCCTTCAAGGACCTGATCCAGACGATACGAGACCCTAGATATTGGCAGATATCCATCATACTCCTTCTCATCCCTGTCATCACGCTTGTGGTGCTCGCGGGCAGGGATATGCCGATGGGAGAGAAGGTGATAATGTTGACCGCCCAGCAATTGATATATGGCATGATGCTGAGTTTGAACCTCTGCTGGGCCGGGTTTAAGTCGGAAGGCAGGACGTGGTGGATACTGAGAAGCTCCCCTATCACCCCACAAACCTTTTTCAAAGCCAAGCTGGCGGTATCCTCACTTCCGCCGTTGCTTTACGTAGAGCTGTTCACGCTCATGGGACTTCTCGTCTTGAGAGCGCCCTTGAAGTGGTGGCCGATCCTCGCCTTCTCCGTCGGCTTCGCCACCTTCACCTTCGCCTCCATGAACACGGCTGTGGGATCGCTTCCATCCGTCATCCTATCCGGCGACGGGAGATCGACATCGACCCTTGCAAGCGGCGTGATGATGTTCCTGGACATAGGTATAACGGTCGGCGCGGTCATCGCTATCGCCCTCTCCCAGGGACACGGAATAGCCCTTCCTCTGGTTTCGGCGGGATTGATGTTTCTGTTCGCGGGCCTTTTCATAGGAAGCCTTCGATTGGGATGGAGGAACGCGGAGAGGCTTATCGAACCTCAGAGCTGACATAAGTGGGGATCAGGTATCCAAAGAGGGGCGTCTGCCCCCTTTTATGTGCCCGCCCAATCCTCAGGTTGACTTTTAGGGAAGCTCATTGTAACCTTTTTCGAGGATAGAGGGTGGATATCTATGATCCTACTGATATCGTTTCTTCTCATGTTCTCATACCCCAGGTATTCTCCGGATGAGCTTATCGTCAGGGTTAAAGGGGCGGGATCGATCAAGACCATCTCATCAAGGCTTGGGGCGATCGAGGTTCACCCCGTCTTTCGATCGCCGGCTTCAGGGCTGAAAGGGATTTATCTGCTCAGATTTCCCCGCGGCACGGATATCCTATCCCTGATGGATCGACATAGATCCGACCCGGATATAGATTACATCCAGCTTAACCATCTGTATCGTCCGTGTGCCGAGATGGTGCCGAACGATCCCAGGTTCGACGAGCAGTGGGACATGGAGCGGATCAGGATGCCTGAGGCGTGGTCTGTTGAGAAGGGAAGCGAGGATGTGGTGATAGCGATAGTGGACACGGGCGTGAACTACGAGCATGAGGATATAAAGAACAAAATCTGGAGAAATCCCGGTGAGGTGCCCGGCAACGGCATAGACGATGACGGAAACGGATTTGTGGACGATTATATCGGCTGGGATTTCACCGATGCGCCCACCATGCCCGGCAGGGGGGATTACACGGAATGGGATAATGACCCGATGGATGAAGGAGGACATGGCTCTCACGTGGCGGGGATAGCCGGTGCCCAGCCAGATAACTCCGTCGGAATAGCCGGGGTGGCCTGGAGGTGCAGGATAATGCCGGTCAGGGCCGGATTCAGGGTCTTGACAGGTGGAACATACCTCCAGGATGACGACGCCGCGGCGGCGATCGTATATGCCGCCGATAACGGGGCGAAGGTTATAAACATGAGCTGGGGGGACGAGGAACCTTCTCTGCTCATCAGAGATGCCATAGATTACGCCTATAGCCAAGGTTGCGTTCTGGTGGCTGCCGCCGGGAATGATTCGCGGACGGATGTGCTATATCCGGCGGCCTACAGGAAGGTCATAGCAGTTGCTGCCAGCGATCAAAACGATCACAAGGCCTATTTCTCGAACGCAAACGCCGCCATAGACATCGCCGCCCCCGGGATGGTGATCCTAAGCCTGGGGGTGAAGGAACCATATTGGATTTCAAGCGGAACCTCTATGGCCGCCCCACACGTTTCAGGCGTCGCAGCCCTGCTTCTGTCCAGGAGACCGGATCTGACGCCTGAGGATGTGCGTAGGATACTCGCCAGCTCAGCCGATAGGATGGAGTACTCCCCTGAGCTGGTGGACGCCGGAAGACTGAACGCCTTCAGGGCGCTCCTGACCATCACGCCGCTGGTCGCCAGGATCACATCCCCGGAGAATTACACCGGCTTCGATGATTCGATCCCGATCATCGGCACGGCAGGCGGATATAGGTTCGATAGCTATCAGCTCCTCTACGGCATAGGGAAAACCCCCGAAAAATGGACGGCCATAACGCCGAATATCGGCATGACGGTGGAGTCGGCCCAACTCGGCGTTTGGGACGTATCCCATCTCAGAGAGGGCACCTATACGCTCAGGCTTGAGGTCAGATCGGCCGATGGGATGGAGTTCGGCCGCGATGAGGCGATCATCACCGTCGATCACACCCCGCCGGAGTTTAAAACCATCAAGCTTAAACGCTCGATCCGAGACGGGCGATGTGAGACGGAGCTGACGTGGCAGACGGATGATCTGACAACCGCCCTGCTTATCCCCTACAGGATCGGTTCCGAGCTTCCACTTCATCTCATAAAGGTGAATCATCTTTCAAGGGATCACAGCTTGCCGCTCTTCGAGATACTCGGCGAAGGCACATATGAACTTCACCTGAAGGCGATCAACACGGCCGGGATGAGCTCGGAGATGTCGATCGAGGCTATCACAGAGGATCACCCGATATCTCCCAATACCTATGAGGAGCTGCCCTCACATCTGAGTCCGCTTTACCCTGCCGATGGATTCACGGATGTGGATAAGGACGGTATGTTTGAAATCTGGGGGATGAGGAGATCGGACGAGGGATATGGCGAGATCATAGTGTTCGAGGTGAACGGCAGCGGCATGCCGGGCAGGATCCGAAGGATGGGCCTCAAAGCTTATCCATGGTGGGTCGGCGATGTGGATCGCGATGGTATACCTGATATCCTGTTGAATGAGGGCGACGTGACCTTCGTGATGGAGGGAAAACGTAGGACCTTTGAAAGGGACGATACCTGGGGCGGAACGGTCGCCGATACGGACGGGGATGGAGATCCGGAGCTCCTCCTGAAAGAGGAAAGATACGATCGGGTCCAGATCTACGAATGCCGGGGCGATGATACCTTCATAAAAACCGCCTCCCTGTATAACCCATCGGCCGGTTACAACTCCATAAGGGAGATAACGGTCGGCGAGATGGACGACGATGATATGACCGATATCCTGTTTCTGGATGAGGACTGTGATTTGGCCCTCTATGAGAATAGGGGCGATAACAGATACGCCCTCAGGTGGGTTGAGAGAATAGCCGATGGAACACCCGCTTTCATGACATCAGGAGATCTGAACGGCGACGGAAGAGATGAGGTTCTGATCGGGATTTTAAAGACACAGAGGGAGAATAAACTCACATATCCGCTGGATCTCATGTCGATTGAGGTGCGGGACATCGGTCCCCGCCTTCTGGACGAGACCGAAATAGATGGAGCTATATCCGCATCGAACGCCGCCCGAATCGTCGATCTGAACGGCGGCGGCAAGGGCGAATTGATCGTCACGACCTACGGAGACGCCTACGTGTTGAACGGAAACCTCGATCCGATATGGCATTTTGAGGGGATAGGCGCGAATCGCCGGATAATCGCCCTCGATCTCGACGGGGACGGAAGGCCGGAATTCGGATTGAACCTGAAAGACGGGTTCAGGTTTTTCACTAAAGGAGAGAGGGCCTCTCTAACGCTGAAACCCTGGGGGTTAAGGGCTGTTCCACTGGACGAAGGCAGGATTAAGCTCTCATGGGAGGGCGAGAGGGAATGGAAAAGCTTCAAGGTTTATCGGGCGGAGGATGGAGGAGAATTCCATAAGATAGCCGTCATCCCATCCCGATCCTTCATAGACGAAGGGGTTGATCCGGGTCATATCTACCGTTACGGGGTGACGACGGTTCTCGGCGGATGGGAATCGGGGATGTCCGATACGGTTGAGGTGAGACCTGCGCTGCCGCCTAAGTTGGTCTCCTGTTTCCCACTTCCCCCTAATAGGTTGAGATTGGAGTTTAGCGCTGAGATGAGTGAGGATGCCGGTAAGGTATCCTCCTACGAGCTAAGGGATATTACGGTCACCGGAGGGGTGAAATCCCCGATTACCCCCTCATCTGCCCTGCTGATATCGGCGAGGAGGTTGCTTTTGACCTTCCCGGATAAGCCGCTTAAGGCCGGTCACGCATATGTTCTGACCATATCCGGCATATCATCGAAGGTCGGCTCGCCCATGGGAGAGAGAAGGGTGGAGTTCGAGATACCGGTCTCCGGCCGAAGGTTCGCCGATCTTGACTCCTTGAGGGTCTATCCCAACCCCGTTTCACTTGAGAGGGGAGCTCCCAGAGTGATCTTCGATCGCTTGCCGCTGGGGACGAGGATCAGCATCTATGCTCCGGATGGAAACCTCGTCGTCCAACTTCCTCCCGCCGGGCCGGACGGAACGGTCAGGTGGAACCTGCTCAACAGCAACTCCAACCTGGTCTCGGGCGGTGTCTACATCTACGTCGCCCGGTTTAGGGGGAAAAGAAGGATAGGAAAGCTAGCCGTGACCGACAGATAGCAAAGCCCGGCGAGCACAAACGGACTGCCGTGAAGGAGATCGACTTTCGGGGGAATGAGATGGTAATGAGGCTGATGTATCCTGCTCGGGAAACTCGCTTGGATACGAGGATAGGTAAGCTGGCAGTGGTGGGGAAATAACGGCTGGTGGGGCGAGCGGCTGCCCACCCCTATTTGTCCTTCGCCAGCCTGAAGCCGACGAAATTAAGCTTCATGCTTGGTATGTTATGTTTCCTGTCGGCGCACCTCGCCGTCTTCGAGGAGAAATCCTTCCACGAGGCACCTCTTATCACCTTGAGCTTCACAAATCCGGTCACCATCGGACCGAGCGGATTCCTCCAGTTGACGGCCGATCGGTAATACTCCTTCGAGTAGAAATCCGCCACCCACTCCGATACGTTCCCTGCCATATCCACCACGCCATATGGGCTGACGTCCAGCTTATTCGAGTTGATCGACCTTGGGGCTGAGACGACCTTTCCCTCAGCGGTCCACTCATTGCCCCACGGATAGATCCGTCTGTCGGTTCCCCTAGCGGCCTTCTCCCATTCGGCTTCCGTGGGAAGCCTCCGGCCAACCCATTTGGCATATTCATGAGCGTCGAACCAGGAGACTCCCACGACCGGCTGATCGGGCTTGTTGAACCTCTCATCATGCCAGAATGGAGGCTCGGTATGGCCCGTTGCCTCAATGAACATCTTGTATTGAGCGTTGGTCACCTCATGAAAATCTATGTAGAAGTCATCCAGGTAAACCTCATGTTGAGGTATTTCGTCCTCATCGCCTTCGCCGGGCATACTCCCCATGATGAACTTACCCGCCGGTATAAGCACCATCTCCATCCCGTCGTATGGGGCGATCCTCACATCGGTTTTATGGATCGGATTGGGGACGGATTGCTGTGATGATCCTCCCAGGGTGGAGGCTGCAGCGAGGTAAACATCGGGATTGATGGTCAGGACGACTTCACCGCTGGTTTTAGCCTCCATGCTAGGGGTCTGCCTGCGTTTGTGTTCCCTGCTCCACCGAACGACCGAGTTGTATACATATCTGTAGGCCTCGCTGACCGTTATGTATCCGTTACTGTCCTGATCGGCCTCCCCCTTCAGCCCTTTTACGAGGTAATATGTGAAGACGCCGTGCCCCTTTTCCGGGTATTCATAGGAGACCTCACCGGCCTTTGAGGAGGAGAGGACTATCCTCCCTTCGGCATTAGCTATCGCTTGAAGTGCGAGCCTTGCAAGCTTGGCGGTTCTCTGTTCCTCCTTCGGGTTGGCGATTCCGATATCCACCCCTTTGGCGGTAAAGCTGTTTCCGGTGATCAAAGGGCCGCCGCTGTGACAGGCGTCCAATATGACCACCTGCCTCGCCGCCTTGGTTCGGGCAAGCTCCTCATTGATATCCCCGAGCGATATGGCCGTGCGATCGATTATCTCGGTGTCAACATCGCATGGCAGCAGATAGCTCTTGCCGTTCACCTCGACGCCGTGGCCTGAGAAGAAAAAGAGGACGGTGTCCTCGCGGCGGGCATGTTCCCTGACGAAGGCGAAGCCCTTGAAGATATTTCTCTGCGTCGGCTTTTTCTCGGAGTTGTCCGTGTAGAGCATAGGTATAACGTCCCTGTGAGGCATTCTCTTACGTGAGGAGAACACATCCTGAATCGCCTCGGCATCGGCAACGGCGAACCTGAGCGGCCTGATCTTCGGGTCCCGGTATCGGTTGACGCCAACCACGATCGCCCATAGATTTCCGAATTCGCCGCCCTGTATCCTGCCGGCCTCCTGCTGGATGGAGCTCGATGGCTTCACCCTCACTATAGCCAGATCCTTCTTCATCTGCTGTGCCGAGGCCGGCAGGATGATGAGGGCGAGGATGATAGGGATCGACCATATTTTAACGAGCCTCATTTCATCCAGTAGAGCAGCCATTGCATCTCCTCCGGATTGGATATACCCTCAGCCCTTGTTTCCCCTTCGCCTGCGAATCCGAGCAATCTCCGCATGGAGTCCTTGTCCATCTTTGGTTTCTGAGCGACTATAGGAGGTTGTGTTTCAGGTGCGCTTTCGCCCAGGGATGCGCCGGTTCCGCCTATACGTGCAGCAGCTATCTTACCGAAATCGCTTTTGCTTTCATCGGAGGATTCCGCCATCTGCTTGATCTTGTAAGCCCTCTCGAAATCCCCTGTGCTGTAATAGTAGAACATCATGTTGTAATAGATTCCAGCCTTTTGGGCGTTGGCCTTCATCGCCGCCTTATATTCCTTCTTAGCCCCTTCGAGATCGCCCATGAGCAGAAGCACGTTGGCCAGGTTATTGTGATATTTGCCGTTAGATGGATCGAGCAAGGTGGCCCTCTCCAAGGCCTTTTTGGCCAGGGCGAAATCACCCTTGAGGGCTAGGTTTATGCCGATCATGTTCTTCACCTCCGCCTCGCTCCTCTCGCCCTTTCGCAGCATCTCCTGCCATGCCTTTATATCCGCATCGAGCGCTATCCTCCAGCATTCCTTTACCTTACGCACATCCTCGTTCCACAGTCGCGCCACCAGATTGCGGTCGGGAAGCTTCAGATCGATATCTCTGCCCACCCAGATCGGCTTGAACCTCTTCCAAGCCTTGGAGATAGGTATGAACTGGAGCTCCTCGCCGTACTCTCTCCACTCCTTTGCCCCTTGACGCCATGCATCGAAGAAGGTTTTATCCTTTTTACCGAGCGCCGTGACCTCAACGGGCACCCAGGCGGTTCCCCCTCGTATCCGGTAGAGCCTGTTGCCGTCCTGATCCTCCTTGGGTATGATCACCTTGGCCCTATCCTCTGGAATTCCGGTGTTCAACGCAACGAATATATGATCTTTCGCCAGCAGGAAGGCCGTCTCTATGCCCACGCTTTGGAGACATGCCGCATAAAGCACGCTTAAGTCATCGCAGTCTCCTCCTTTCCTTTCAAGTGTCTCCCACGGATAAAGGACGTAATCCAGCTTGTGGCTAAACGGATTCTGCGGATCGCGCGAGTAGGATATCCCGTACAGGTTGAGCGTATTATAGATCTGGGCGGCCTTATCCAGCGGATAATCAGCCGAGGCGTAATCGGCTATTTTGGCCACGGGGGGGTTTTCGTGAGTTACGAAGGCGGCTATCTGCTCCGGCGGTTCCCAATTCATCACGTGGACGTTATATAGTTTCGTATATTCTGACCTTCGTTCGCTCTGTTTGCTCCCCTTGTAGGTATATTCCAACCTGAGCGTGATCTCCTGAGTTGGGATGTTCTCCATCTGGGTCTTCGCCCTCTCAACGTCGATCACAGCCTTAATCGGCACGGTTACCTCCTGGCCGGGCTTAAGATCGCCGATCGGATTCGGCGTTGGTGAGGATGAAAAGCCCTTTATCTCGACCAGGAGCTGTATGTCCTTCATCGCCTCATCGAGCCTGTTTTTGACCGTGACCTTGCCGATCGGGTTCTCGGCGTAGTAAGTCGGGAAAGCCAGGAAGATCGGATTGAGCTTGACCCGAACGATCTTAGATTTCGCCTTTTCCAACTGCGCTATCTCGTTGAGCAGGTTCTGCAGCGAGTTCATATACTGCTTTTTATCCGTTTTGTTCCTGGCCAGCTCGACGGCCCTTCTCAGATGCTTCTCAGCATCGCCGAGTTCACCCAGCCTCCAGTAGCACAGACCGGATATGTATACCGCTTTATCCTCGTTCTCACCCTTGATTCTGGGGAGATGGCTCAGGGCTTTTTGATACTGTTTGGTTCTGAAATACATAGCTCCCAGATAGTAATGCGCTTTGGGAAAATCCTCCTTCACCCTCACCGCCTCATCCATCTCGGCGATGGCTTGGTTATACCACTGTTCTCCCCTGAGATAATAGCAGTAGCCGAGATTGAAGCAGACCTCCGGGTATATGGGATCGCTCTGATCAAGCTGCTTTTTGGCCTTCCTCAGTAATTCCTCTGCCTCCCAGTTCTGACCGAGCTTGAGTTTGATTCTGCCCAGATTTGCCTGAGCGTATGCCTTCTTGACGCCATCGCTCCTCTCGATCATCTTCTGATATGCCAGGACGGCGGAGTTGTAATCGCCAAGCGATTCATATATCCTCGCCTGTTGGGTATAGTTGGAACATCCCGCCCATATCAGAACCGCTCCGATGATGAGAAACGCAATCGATTTCACTTTCATCCCCAATCCCTCCCTAATAGCTAAAGATAAGCGAGAAGGCATGAACGTTACCCACCCTCTCACCTAAAAACCTGTCCCTATAACCTGTTGAAAACATGTAATCCAGTTTACACACAGCCGTGCGCAATCCCAGTCCCAGCCTTATGCCGTCGTTCACCCCCATTCTCAGGGCCAGCCATCTGAAAGGTTTGATCTCCACGCCGAGGTGGAATTTCTCTCCGAACGACTTCCCATCTCCGAAATCAAATGCTATCAGCGTGCTGTAGGGGTAATAGGCCAGTTTGCTGAAAGGTATCTTGAAATCGGGCTGATAGCAGAGTCCTATCCTGGTGGCCCGTTTGATCTCGGTTTTGCCTCCCCTTCTGAACTTGGTGGTTTCAAGTTTGAGGATCTGCTCGGAGAGATCCGTGCCGAAGAGGTCTCTGATGCTCAGCCCCACCCTCAGTGACCACCTCTTGATCTCGTACGTCATGCCGAAGTTCCATCCCAGACCTCTGCGGATGTAGAGGTTGCCCTTCATGTCATATAGTTGAAGGATATCATCGCCGCCCAGCCTTCCCACCTCACATCGGACGAGGTATTTCATCGCCAGTCCGACGGAGAGATCCCTATACACCCTACCGCCATATGCGAGGGTTGCGATGGCATCCTGATAGCATTTGATCTTGACTACGGCCCCGTCCTTATAGTCATAGCTGAGCTTGGCGTTCGAAACGGGATTGAGCAGCGAGAAGCCGAAGTGATCCCTCACATATGATATCTGTATCGGACCGCTGAGGGATACCAGCGGGTGATAGGTCCTGAGCTCATCGATCGTGCTGGGATGGATCTTCCTCAGCTTGTTGGCGTCTATGTATGAGTTGATAAGCTTGGAGGTGCTTTCAACGGTATCCTCGTTTAGATTTGCCCTCAGCCCGAATATCGCCAGCTTGCTCTCTTGAACGTATTCGAGACAGGCGGGGTTATATAAAACGGTGTTCTCCTCGTCGGTCAACGCCGTATAGGCCCCTCCGAGGCTTAAGATCCTAACGCTCTCAACGGCAAACGGCATGTCCCCCCGCCCCGCTCCGAAGGCGGCCGATGAGAGCAGGATCATCAGCGATATAGCCCCGACGGATTTTCTCATATCTCTGATCATGGTTTAAAACCCTCCCGCGAAGAACTGCAAGACGGCGATCGTGATACCGCCGATGGCTATCCCACCCGCTAATATCGATATCTGCCTGTTGCGGGTGGGAAGCTTCAGGGTTATATCTTTCATCTCTCCCTCTTTGAGGGTGACGATCTTCGACACGGTTCCGTGATTGGACATGACGAGCTTCACCTCATGTCTGCCGGGTATCAGATCCTCCAACGTAGCAGGGGTCTTTTTGCTAGTGGGTTTGCCGTCCAGGATGATCTTTGCCTTTCGGGGTATGGAGTTGACCCTAAGGGAGGCGAAGTTCACCACCGGTTCTTTGGGCATCTCGATGGCCTCGTCCAACTCGGTTATCTCCACGAGCGCCTCAGGCGCTGGCACATTTTTCTCCATCAGCACGGTCCCCTCCTCACCTACGACCCATAGGATCGTGCCGCCCTGATCGATGGCGTTGAGCTTAGCCGACGTCGCTATCTCCTCTCTCCGCCAGGTCTCGCCACCGTTCATGGTTTTAAGGATCACGCCATCATCTCCGATCGCCCATCCGAGCGTGGGGTTTGCGAAACAGACGTCCTTAAGCATCCATTCGCCATCTGCGTTCTGCCTTTTCCAAGTTCTACCGCCGTCCGTTGTTCGGAGTATAGTTCCGTCATCGCCGACCACCCACCCGTGAGTGGGGGAGACGAAATGCACTCCGTAGAGGAAGCTATCAGTTCCGCTGACCTGGGTTTCCCAGCTAGCTCCTCCGTCTGAGGTTGAGAGTATCATCCCGCTTATTCCCACCGCCCATCCGTGTCTGTTGTCGATGAAACAGACATCCTGAAGCGTCACCCTTGTGGGGGATTGATCCGACCAGGTTTTGCCGCCATCGGATGTGTGCAGTATGATGCCAAGGCTGCCGATGATCCATCCGTTTTTGCCGTCAGGTAAGGATATGGCGTAAAGGGCATTGCTGGTGGGAGAGGGGATAGGTGTCCAGGTAACGCCACCGTTTTCGGTGTGAAGTATCGTTCCGTTATCCCCGACCACCCATCCGACGTTGGGATTGACGAAGCAAACGTCGTATAGATCCTGGCCCGTCCCCGATCCCTGCCTGTGCCAGGTTCTGCCGCCATCTATGGTGTTCAGGATCAGTCCTCCTTCGCCAACGCACCACCCTCTGTATTCATCCACGAAATCCATCCCGAAGAGATTCACCTTCTCCCCGGTATCCACCTTTTCCCATGAGGCATGAGCGTTTAATCCGACAGCCCAGCACATTAGCATAAAGGTTAACACCAAGGTGTATACTTTCATGTCCACATTCAAACCTCCTGAGCATATCTCCTCAAAGGAGATTTGGGATCCGGCGGGGTCGTTCCGGAGAGCAACCCCGCTGCTTCCATCTTTGATGGTATCAAAATTCATGCCAAATGGACTATCTATCTGATTCGGATTTGCCTTCCGGTTTCGGAGGATTTATAAACGGCATCTGGGATTTTCTGCATATTAAGCGCTTCCTCGGGCGGGATGGGGGATGGGCCGCCTTCCCGTATGGCCTGTATGAGAGAGGATCTTCTGATAGTTGGGTATGTGTGCCCCCTGAGCGATGCCGCCCACCCCAACTATCCCAACCTTTATCTTCTTCATCTCAACCTCCAATGGAGGATTTCACTGCTTGTCCTGTATTATCACATAAGCCCCCCTGGTTGTCAACGGGGATTTCCCCATGATATAATATCGGCAGATTTCCTCCGGAGATGAGGATGAAGGGAAGGAAAAAGGAGACAGGGGTAACCTGGCGAGCTATTCTGCTTGGCCTTCTGTTCATCCCCCCGGCCTGTTTTTGGGTCCTGGAGGTCGAATGTCTATGGCACACGAATCACCCCACATCGATCTCCTTGATGTGGGGCGTGGTGTTCATAATCTTCGTCATCATCGCCTTTAACCTCGCCGTCAAGAAGATCTATCCGAAGGCCGCTTTGAGCCAGGGCGAGATCATAACCATATATGTGATGCTTTGCATGGCCGAGGCTTTGGCTGGCCATGATTTCCTGCAGTTGACCATACCCGCTATCCCCCACGCCTTCTGGTATGCCACGCCGGAGAACGAATGGGCGGAGCTGATCCTTCCATACATGCCAAAATGGTTGGTCGTCTCGGACAGGGAGATAATCAGAGGGTTCTACGAGGGGGAAAGCACCTTTTACAGGTGGGAGATCATAAGGGCGTGGGCAAGGCCCGCCCTGTGGTTCACATCTTTCCTCACCGCCGTCGGGATAGTCATGCTCTGCCTCAACGTGATCGTGCGCAAACAGTGGACCGAGCACGAGAAACTGGCCTATCCGATCATCCAACTGCCGCTTGCCATTACTGAGGGCGGTGGCACAAGCACCTTTTTCAGGAACAGAATACTCTGGATAGGCTTCGCCCTTGCGGCGTTCATAGACATTCTCAACGGGTTAAACCATTTCTTCCCTCAGGTGCCTAGGATACCCGTCAGGCATAACTATCATAATCTCGGTCGGTATTTCACCACCAAACCCTGGAATGCTATAGGCTGGCTGCCGCTGCCGCTATATCCGTTTCTGATAGGGCTCGGGTTTCTCCTGCCTTTGGACCTCTCCTTTTCGATATGGTTCTTCTTCTTATTTAAGAAGATGCTTTTGGTGTTCGGCGCGGCCATAGGTCGGACCGGTTCGAGGTTTCCCTATCTATCGGAGCAGTCAGCGGGAGCCTTTTTCGGCCTCTTCGCTCTGGCGGTTTGGGTTACCAAAGGACACCTAAAGGAGGTGGCCAAGAAGGTTCTGGGTATAAAAACCCCCCTTGACGATTCGGATGAGCCCATAAGATATAGGACAGCCGTGATCCTGATCGCCCTGGCTTCTGCATATATCATGTGGTTCTGTCTCAGAACCGGTATGAGTCCGAGCATGGCTATTCTCTACTTCGTGATCCTCTACATCATCTCAGTCGCCATAACCCGTATGAGGGCGGAGCTTGGGCCGCCCGCTCATGAGATGGCGGGGATGATGAACTCGCCGCAGATACTTGTCAACTTCTTCGGCACGCGAAGGGTAGGGCCGAATAGCCTCGTGCCGATGGTGCTGTTCTGGGGCCTATCCGGTAGAGGATATCGCAACAGCATTATGCCGCATCAATTGGAGGGGTTCAAGCTCGCCGAGAGGACGAATATGAACCCCAGGAGGCTCGTCCTGGCCATGATCCTCGCGATGGCCCTCGGCGTCATCTCCTCCTTCTGGGCGTTGGTGAGCGAGGAGTACAGACTGGGCGGGGATGGAGGCCCATCGGTGGGACACATCTGGGGCCAGTACAACTGGCTCGCTAACCAGCTGGCGTATCCGAGAAAACCGGATTATGCCGCTATGACCGCTATGCTCGTCGGCATAGGCGTCACTTTCTTCCTCATGTTCATGAGGATGCGCTTTATATGGTGGCCGCTTCACCCGGCAGGATACGCCCTGTCGATGAACTTCGGTGTCGAATACTTCTGGTCGTGCCTCGTCATCGCCACCGCCGTTAAATGGGTCGTCCTGAAATACGGCGGCATAGCGGCACATAACAAGACGAAATACTTCTTCTTCGGTGTGATCCTCGGGGAATTCTGCGTCGGTGCCTTCTGGAGCGCCATAAGCGTGATATTCCAAACCTTCACATACGATTTCGCCCCAGGCTGAGACGGCCGGGTGTCCCTCTGTAGTCATTTGTCGTCATTGATGGTCAACGGGAGGGCAAAACCATATACTCCGTTGGTTTCCCCTCCTTTGGCTCTCTGCCGATGATTCTGATCGGCACGTCACATCTTATCCTCGGCTCATTTCCCCCAGGTGATCTGATGACCGCCTTTACCAGCTTACCATCCTTCCATGTTATATCGACCTCAAATCCGCCGCGCGCCCGCAGGCCGGTGATCTTGCCGGACGGCCACGCTCTGGGCAAGGCGGGTAGGAGCGATATCTCCCCGGTGTGGCTCTGCAGTAGCATCTCGGCTATCCCTGCCGTTCCGCCGAAGTTCCCATCTATCTGAAAAGGCGGATGGGCGTCGAACATGTTAGGGTAGGTGGAGGAGTTGATCAGATCCGTCAGGAGTTTATAAGCGTGATCCCCGTCCTCAAATCTAGCCCATAGATTCACCTTCCAGGCCTTACTCCATCCCGTGCCGCCGTCTCCTCTAAACTCCAGCGACTTCTTCGCCGCCTCACACAACTCAGGGGTTCCGCGAGGCGTGATCTCACAGCCGGGATATACCCCCCAAAGATGGGAGACATGACGATGATGATTGTTCGGATCGTCCTTGTCTTCGAGCCACTCCTGGAGCTGTCCGTATCTGCCGATCTGGTTCGGCGCTATTCGCTCCCTCAGCTCCGTCAGTTTCCTCCGGAGATCTCCATCGACCCCAAGTATCTCGCTGGCTCGGATGCAGTTGCTGAAAAGATTGCGAATGATCTGGTGATCCATCGTCGGCCCCGCCACCAGACCGCCCTGTTCGGGAGAGTTGGACGGCGTGCTGATCAGCCATCCGGTTTTGGGATCTTCGATGAGGAAATCGACGAAGAACAGAGCCGCGCCCTTCATTAGAGGATAGGCCCTCTCCCTGAGGAATTCCAGATCGCCCGTAAACTCGTAATGCCACCACAGATGTTGGCACAGCCAAGCTCCGCCCGTCACCCATATCCCGTGATTGGAGGCGTTGATAGGAGCGGCACCTCGCCATAGATCGGTGTTGTGATGTAACACCCATCCACGGCAGTCATAATGCTCCTTCGCCACCTTTGCTCCCGTCTCAGACACATCGGATATCAGATCGAAGAGGGGCAGATGACATTCCGATAGATTGGTCACCTCAGCCGGCCAGTAGTTCATCTCGGTGTTGATGTTCGTCGTGTATTTGCTCCCCCAGGGCGGATCCTTGCTCTCGTTCCAGATCCCCTGCAGGTTCAGCGGCTGGCAGCCGGGACGAGATCCGGAGATCATCAGGTAGCGGCCGAACTGGAAGTAGAGCACGACGAGATGTAGGTCGTTTTTCCCGTCGAACTCCTTGATCCTTTGATCTGTGGGCTTATTGACCGGAGTCGCTTTCAGGTCGAAGTTGACCCTTCGGAACAGCCTACGATAATCCTCCAGATGCGCCCTTTTAAGCTCTTCGTATCCCTTATCCTTCAGAGCGTCGATGTAGTTGCTGCATCTCTCCGTCGGATTGGCGCTGATATCCTTATAACTTACGAAGCTGCTAGCTCCGACCAGGATCAACGTCGCCGAATCCGCTTCTTCTATTTTCATCCCTTCGTCCGTGACCTTCACCCTTCCACCCTTTGCTTTCGCCAGAAGACGCGCCTCGAATCGGATGGCGCCGTCCTCCACCTTACCTCTGAGAGCGAGCTGATCTTCGCCGACCGATCTCGTGATCCATCCCTTATGAGGGCTGCTCATCGAGGCCGTGAGGGTTACTCTACCGGGTTTATCCGCCTCGATGTGGATCACGATGGCCTGATCCGGAGCGCTGGCGAAGATCTCTCTTCTGTAGTGGACATCTCCGGTCCTATAGCTCACGGTGACCAGCGCTGAGTCGAGGTCCAGCTCGCGGCGGTAATCACGTATCTCACCATCCGTGTGGAAGTCGATCCAAAGATCACCGAAGGGCTGATATGATTTTTGGCGCAGGGGAATGCTCATGAATTCCCTCATGGCGAGCTCCTCCGCCTCCCTTTGTCTGCCGTTAAAGAGGAGGCCGCGGATGACCGGCAGGTATTCAGCGGCCCCCTTGTGGGCATAATCATGCGGTTTACCGTCCCATATCGTATCCTCGTTAAACTGGATTCTCTCCCCCTTCGTTCGGCCGAAGACCATCGCTCCCAGCCGGCCGTTGCCGATAGGGATGGCCTCCACCCATTTCTCGGCCGGTTTATCATACCATAATTTCAGTTCCATCTCTCATCTCCCCTTTCACTCAATGGCTATGGAAGATGATTCTACCTTGATTTTCCCGGACTTGTCAATTAAGGCCTCCTTAACAGCCTTAAGCAGCTCGATGGAGGTATAAGGTTTTTGCAGGAAGATGAAATTTTTACCGGTGATAGCCTTCCACTGTAACCTTTCATCCGGATATCCGCTGCTCAATAACACCTTAAGGCCTGGTTTATAATCGAGAAGCTTATCCACTAATCGAAGGCCTGTCCCGTCGGGTAAAATGACATCGCTGAAGATGAGATGGAAATCCCCTCTCCTTCTTAGGAACAACCTCAGAGCTTTCTCCGTGTTATGAGCATCGAAGGTGCGATAACCATTATCACGAAGCACATCCACAGCAAATCTGCGCACTACGCTTTCATCTTCCACCACGAGGACCTTTTCACCATTGCCCTGGAGATTTTCAGACGATATCTCTTTCTTATCTTCATCAGGTTTCATGTTCATTCTTGACAAGGTGGGTAGGTATATTTTAAACACCGAACCCCATCCCGGTTCGCTATAGACGTTTATCCAACCGTTATGCTGTTTGACGATCCTATGGACAATGGACAACCCGAGTCCGGTCCCTTGGGTTTTCGTGGTGAAAAACGGCTCAAAGATATGATGTATCGTTTTTTCATCCATTCCGATGCCCGTATCTTCAACTGATAATCGGATGAATTTTCCGGGGCGAGCTTCAGCGTGAAGTCTGCAATACTCATCATCGATATCGGCGTTTTCGGTTTTAATTACGATTTTCCCTCCCTGAGGCATGGCGTCCCTGGCATTTACAACTAGGTTCATGATGATCTGCTCGATTTGCCCTCTATCAGCTCTCACCAGCCTTAAATTAGGTTCGAGGGAGAGGATCAGTTCAACGTCTTCGCCGATTAATCGTCTCAGCATGTTTTCCATGCCGAGGATCACCAGATTTGGATTCAATATTCCCATTTTAAACCTTTGCCCGCGGCTGAAGACCAGAAGCTGTTTTGTAAGGGTTGCAGCTCGATCTGCCGCTTCTTTGATCGCTCTAGCATGTTGCAGGAGTTGACTATCCACCGGGAAGCTTTTAAGCAGAACATTGGCATAGCCGATTATCGGGATAAGCATGTTGTTGAAATCGTGGGCTATAGCACTGACCAATCTGCCGATCGCTTCCATCTTCTGAGCTTGAAATAGCTGGCTCTGTAGCTTTTCCCTTTCCTCTTCCGCCCGTTTCCGCTCGTTGATCTCTGATTCGAGGCGAACCGTATGTTGAGCGTTGGCGAGCGCCAGCCCTATCGCTTTACCGATCGTGAGAAGGATCTCCCGCTCGCTTTCCGTTAAGACATATCTCTCCTTAAAGATTAAACTCATGGCTCCCACCGTTCGGTTTCGATAGAGCAATGGGACCGATACGGCGCTGATAAAACCCTCTTTTAGAAGCGCCTTTAGAATCTCTGGGTCAATCCGTTGATCACTCCTCAGATCTTCACAGCTTATGATTTCCCTTTGTCTGACGGCTAATCCACTTAAGCTTTTCCCCATAGGTAATTCGGTCTCCATCTGCAAGATTTTCTCGTTAATTCCGGCGTACAGGAGCTTTAAGTGGGGCGTTCCTTCCTCATATAGAAAGATCCCAACTGAAGGTGAGTGGTTATAATGCATCATCGCCTCAACAGCACCTTTGGCCACCGATTGGAGGTCGAAGGCGTTATGAATGGCATTAAATATCATTCCGATCGACCGCGGTAATGTTCGCTCGATATCCATTCCCATTCCGCCCTCCTCGTCCCATTTTTCTTAATCCAGCCCTCCTCAGCTTTATCTGAGAGGGCTGGAGATCCATCAACTCGCCATCTGCTTCAGAGTTTGCTCGATCTTATCCTTGATAGTTCCAGGGGTAAATGGTTTGGCGATATAATTATTAACCCCTGCTCCGATAGCTTGGATTATCTCCATCTTTGACGTATTGGTGGTCACCATAATTATAGGCACTCTGCCGAAGCGCTCATCTCCTCTCACTTTCTTGACAAAATCGATACCTGTCATTCTGGGCATGTTCCAATCCGTGAGAATCAATCCCACGTCGGTGTTGCCCTCTAGAACCTCTAAAGCTTCCCGCCCATCCCCAGCTTCCAGGATATCGCTATATCCTGACTTGATGAGCAGGTTCTTAATTATCCGGCGCATGGTCGTTGAATCATCAACGATTAGGATTTTCATCTCAGCACCCCTTTCTTTAGCCTTATTCATCTATCTTCTCAAATGATACCTGCATGAAGAAAGGGCCTAAGGTTGAGTTAAAAGGGATCTGAAGCCAGACGGAACCCGTTGGATACTTGATCTCGAAGTTCCGTCCTCGGACCACCGTCGGCAAGCTGAGCTTGATCAGTCCAAGCTCATCGGATAGTTGTCTTTTTGCGCTGCCCGCAACTATATTGACCATCTCAGCGACGGCATCTATGACGGTGTCATCTATCTTGAATATCTTGTCCGTTTCCAGAAATCGCCTTGTTATCATCAGGGCTGTCTTGGCGGGAAACAACAGAGCTACTGTTCCCCGTGCTTTTCCCGACAGCCCTATCAAGGCGGTGATGTCATACTTCGCGAAAGCCTGATCCACATCGGGATGTTCAATCTCCAAGGCGGAGTTTGCCAGCTTTAGTTTTCCCCTCTCCACCTTACAGCCAAGCATCATCTCGCAGAAGTTCTCCAAAGCGGCGACGAACGGATTTATATATTCTGCCCTCATCTTTTCACCTCTCCACGATGTTATGATTGATTGTTGAGAAGAACCTCAAAGATCCTCCGGGTGATATTCTGTAACGGCAGTATCTCATCGGCGGCGCCGAGTTTTATCGCCTCCTTCGGCATGCCAAACACGACACAGCTCTCCTCATCTTGAGCGATGGTATATGCTCCGCTTTGGCGCATCGCCAATAACCCTTTCGCCCCATCAGCCCCCATCCCTGTTAGCAATACCCCGATGGCATTTCTTCCCGCGTTCATAGCGACGGATTGAAACAGCACTTCCACACTGGGTTTCTGATAATGAACCGGAGGACCGTCCTTTATTCGAACCAGGTATTTCGCCCCGCTGCGTTTCAAAACCATATGTTTACCCCCTGGAGCTATCAAAGCCACCCCAGGCACCACGCTATCGCCATCACGGGCTTCCCTCACCTCTATCTGGCAGATTCGATTGAGCCTTTGTGCGAAGCTAGCAGTGAAATACTCGGGCATATGCTGGACGATCACCGTCCCCGGAGCAGATCGGGGGAAGTCCTTGAGCACCACCTCTATAGCTTTTGTACCGCCCGTTGATGCCCCTATGGCGATCACCTTATGAGTGGTCTGAATTTCACGGGGCAGGTCTATCTTCACGGGATATCTCGATGTCTGGGCGATCTGCTTCGGTAATTTGGCTGAAGCGGCCGCGCGAATGGCGTTGACCAGCCTGGAGATATCGGGAACGGAGTATACCGATCCCGGTTTTGCTACGACATCTATGGCTCCCAGTTCAAGGGCTTTTAAAGCGGTTTCGCTATTCCTTGGAGCGAGAGAGCTAACGATCACAACGGGAACGGGATGGTATTTCATCAGCTTAGCTAGGAAGGAGAGTCCATCCATTCTGGGCATCTCAATATCGAGTGTAACGACGTCGGGATGCAACCTGACGATTTTATCACGGGCCACATAGGGATCGATGGCCGTGCCGATCACCTTGATATCGTCATACCTTGATAGCTCATTGCTTAATATCTTACGGATGACCGCTGAGTCATCCACCACCAGCACACGGATCATCGGTCTACCTCCTTATCTTCTATGAACAGCACCACCTCAACTCTCCCTTCATCTATTCCTATCCTCGCCTCCGCCACAGGAATATCGTTTGGGTGATCGAGAGGTTCCCTTGAAGAGATCAAGGATGGAGCGCTAAGGCGAAATACCTCCTTAGTTCCCGTAAGAGCTGGTAGCAAATTGCCGCATATAATATTTGCTACCTCCCGTAAGGCATCCAGCTGCTCGCTCCTACACGGCGGTTCCCCCTCACCAAGCATATTAGCGGCGAGGATAGGCAGTAGGCTGTTGCTGATACGCACCACCAGTTTGCCGTTGAACGGCCCGCAGAAATCTACAGCGACGGCAACTTCCACAGAAGCTCCCATCTGCTGCTCATTAAGCTCCATGCTAGGCAGCATAAAAGCGATGTCCTCAAAAATCCGGACCGTTGACCTGTAAAGTATATCCTCCACCTTCTCCTTCATTTAGTCCCCCTATAACTTTCATGATAGCCTTTCTGAGTTCCTCGGGTGTAAACGGTTTATGAACGAACCCATCACATTTTCGCCTTAATGCTTCCACCCGCTTTCGACTGCTCTCAGTGGAGATGACGATAATCGGCAGATCTGCTATATCAGGTTTCCGACGTATCTTTTCTATCATCTCTTCCCCATCCATAACAGGCATATTTATATCGACTAGAGCCAGATCAATCCAATTTTCCTCCAGGGCTTGCAGTCCTTCCAACCCGTTAACAGCTTGATATATTTCACCCAGCGGCAAGCCACAAAGATGTAAGGTTTTTATGATTATAGATCTCATCACTGAGCTGTCATCCACCACCAAGATATTAAGAGCCATCCTCACACCCCTATTTACAGTACCCTTGTGATGCCATCGGCCTTCACCGTAACCCTTCCAGTTCCTATCTCGAGGGACATGGTTCTAGAGAGGGTTCCTCCCACATCATAGGAGCTGAGCAGCACACCGTTTCTCCATAACAGCTTCCTGAGTATTATGAAATTCCTTCTCCCGATTTGGAAAAGATCCTCGCCCTCAGTTTTGGAGGAGGCCCCTCCTGCTACCTTAACCTGCAGTCTTTCCTTTTTAGCGCCGGCCTTATAGCATTCTATAAATAGCTTGGGCACGCCGGTATCCACGAACATAAACGGATTTCTAGTTGCTTTCTCCGGATCGATGGTGGAGAGAGGCAACATGACATGTAACAACCCTCCCACACACGCTTCAGGGTCGTATATAGCGATCCCTAAGCAGCTTCCAAGGGCATAAGTTATCAATATGTCACCTCTCCTATCCGATATCTTCATATCAGCCACCCCTACGATATGTTTCAACTCAGCACCTCATATCTTTCGATAGACGGCAGGTTGAACGTATTGGAATGGATGCTCCAGAGAAGTTAAGCTTTCCGAGTGACCCACGAAGAGATATCCACCCGGTCTCAGCAATCTCCAAAAGCGGTTGACCAGCCTTTCACGTGTGGGATCATCGAAATAAATCATGACGTTACGACAGAAGATCACATCAAAGGGCCCTTTCATGGGCCAGCTCTCCATCAGATTCAACCGCGCGAATCGAACCATCGATCTGATCTCATCCTTTACCTTATAGCAAATTCCCGATTCCCCCTTGGAGCGCGAGAAATATTTACTGATGATCTCATGGGGAATATTCTCCAATTTCAACAACTCATAAGAGGCTTCGCGCGCTATGGCTAGCATTCTGAGCGAGATATCCGTCGCCAATATTTTGATATCCCACCTGCTGATGTCTGATATACCCTCTATAAGCGTAATGGCGATGGAAAAGGGCTCCTCGCCTGAGGAACACCCCGCGCTCCAAATCCGCATTCTCTTGAGTTTCTCCATCTCCGGTATTACCCTCTGACGGAGAAATTCGAAATGTTTGGGTTCACGGAAGAAGTTCGTCTTATTTGTGGTCAGCACGTCGAGCATGATCGGCAACTCTCTTTGGAGGAGGTCGCTTTCAAGGTACTCCATATACTCGGAGAAGCCTCTCAAACCGAGAGCTCTTATTCTTTTCATCAGACGGGATTTGACCAGATCCTTTTTATCGTGTAGCCGGATGCCTGTCAGCTGATATGCCAGGTGGCTTATCTTTCTGAAGTGCTCATCGCTCAGATTTAGATCATACTCCTGATTGAACATCGTTTATCCCTCTATCGGTGAAATCGAGGGACGAGGCCTATCCGGCCTTCGTCCCTGTTGGAGGTTACATCGGGGGTGAGACACTCAGAAATCCCTTAGGGTTTCCATATCATCATCCTCAAACGGGATAATCTCTTGGGGCTTAAGCTCTGACTTGGGTTTATCGCCATCACCATCGCCAGATTCCACTTCGATGGCCTTTTTTCTAGGTTGGATTTCAATCGTATGTTTGGTATATTTGGTGGCTGCCACTGCCGGACTCACCTGCTGTTTGCCATTTCCGTTCTCGCTCAGTTTGAAGTTAGCGATCATGCTTCTCAGCTCCTCAGCTTGACTGGCCAGTTCCTCTGCTGAACTTGCCGATTCTTCGGCATTTGCCGCGTTCTGCTGCACAGCCTGATTTATCTGATCCATTGCCGTATTTATCTGCTCAACACCCTGCTTTTGTTCCTCTGAAGCGGCGGCGATTTCATTCATCATCTGAGTCAGTTTATCCACATTTTTGGTTATCTCACCGAAGATCTCGGTAACCTTCTGGTTGGTATCAGCACAATACTCAACGCTGCTATTTGATTCCTCTATCAGCGACGCCGTTTCCTTAGCGGCCTCAGCACTTCGCATGGCGAGGTTTCTCACTTCCTCCGCCACGACGGCAAATCCCTTGCCTGCTTCTCCAGCCCGTGCCGCCTCAACGGCAGCGTTCAAGGCCAACAGATTGGTCTGGAACGCGATCTCATCTATCGTCTTGATGATCTTGGAGGTTTTTTCTGATGAGGATTTGATCTTATCCACAGCATCGGTGAGTTGGTTCATATATTCGATTCCTTTTCTGATGCTACTATTGGCGGTGTCAGCCACGCTTTTGCCTTCTTTAACGCTATCGGCGTTTTGAGCCACCATGGAGGATAATTCCTGCAGGCTGCTGGTTACCTCCTCTACGGAGCTCGCCTGCTCGGAGGAATTCTGAGATAGGGATTGACTGCCGGAACTGGTCTGTTCCGCCGCGGAAGCGATCTGCTCGGCCGCTATGGCGACTTGGTGTACGAACTCCCCCAGATTTTCCATCGCCGCGTTGAAGGAATCCTTGATCTGAGCCGGTCCTCCCTTGTAATCCCCCTCTATTCGAGCGGTCAGGTCAAACGCCGCGAGCCTATTCATAACTCCAACGGACTCCTGAACGAACTCCTGAAGATTCTCCATCGCCGCGTTGAGGGAATTTTTGAGCCTGGCGTGATCTCCCTTATACTCCCCCTCTACTCGAGCGTCCAGGTCGAATACGGCCAGTTTATCGATGACAGCGACCGCTTCGTTGATCGGTTCCAATATGGCATCCAGCATATCGTTGATGCCCTGGAAGAGCCTCTTGAAACCCTCCGTGGAGGCCTTCTCGGGATCTGCACGCTCGCCTAGCTGTCCAGCTTCCGCTACAGCGCTCAGCCGGTTGATCTCCTCCATGGCGATCTCCTGGTCCGTGCGATCGAGTATCACCTCCATCCCGCCTATCGGCTTGCCCTTATCGTCGAAGATAGCGCTGCAGCAGGCTTCGATGGGAATCCTCCTCCCATCCCGCGTTTGAGCCTCGGTTTCCCCGATGATGGTTTCACCGGTGCGCATGCATCTTTTGACAGCGCAGTTAGCTGTACCACACAAGGGAGTTCTGCACAGCTCAGCGCACGTCATTTTGCCGACGACCTCACCTCGATTGTATCCCAGGGTTTTCAGGGCAACGTCGCTTATGCTCCTGACGATGAGATTCTCATCGACCACAAACATGGGAGTAGCGAC
>JAGGXZ010000158.1 GCA_021162805.1 Candidatus Poribacteria bacterium | reverse complement strand
GTCCTGAACTTCCACTCCTCCCTCCCGCTTCCTCCTGATACGCAGTAGAGGTTTCCATCCACACTCCCCACCAAAACCTCCATCTCACCGTCCCCGTCTACATCTCCTACGCTGAAGGAACATACCACATCCCCCGTCTTGAACTTCCAAAGTAGCTCCCCGCTGTGGGAGACGCAGTAGACGTATCCGTTATCACACCCCACCACAACGAACTCAGGGGTTGCGACCACGCCGTTAAGGTCGGTCCACCCCCTATCTGGCGGGGAGAAGCTCCAAAGTAGACGCCCTTCCCTTGAGAAGCAATACAGCCTGTCACACCGGTCTGCTTCATCCCCCTTATCCCCATTGCTTGCGTGGTATATCCTATCCCCGAAGATGAGGGGATTGCAGGTGAGCCATGTGTTAATTTTCCCCACATAAGCCTTCCATAGGAGGGTAACGCCGTCAGCGACACGCTCGTTCACACGAACCACCTCGCCCGGCTCCTCGGAGTAAGAGGAGTGAGGAGCGAAGGAAAGGATTAAAGGGATTAAGAGGATTAAAGGATTAAGGCGTGATATTTTATGTCTTCCGCTCATGTTCTACCTCCTCGTCCTAAGGGCGCAATGCCTTGCGCCACCACATCGGCGGAGATACCACCCGAAGGAACGAGGAACTAGGAGAGAGGAACCAGGATTTTCATCTCCTCGTTCCTTTCTCCTCTCCCCTCGTTCCTCATCGGAACACGGATATTTTAATCCGTCCCCGATCCGTTATCAAGTCATCGGATCACCAGCGGGAATAAACCTCTGCCCTACTGATAATGATGTATCCACACCGAACTTCTACGCCCCGGTTAGCCTCTCCTCGAACTCCTCCAAGCTGCCGCATCGGATGGCATAACGAAGCAACTGCTTCAAGATGCCCCTGTCTCCTAGCTCTGCCTGTGCATCTTCTCAGGACCCTTCAATCCATCACGTAATTGTGAACCACCTCCAGGTCGTTAAAATCCCAGCACCGAGATGGTTTCGCTCCCGTTGTTCACGACATAAATTTTATCGCCATCCTTCCCGATCGCTATGCCGTGGGGAAACTCGTCGACGCGTATCGCCTCCTTCAGCACGATCCCCGTCGCCGTATCCACAACCGTCACCGAGTCGCTCGAGCTTATCGTGACGTAGAGCAGATCGCCCTCCGGATAGCTCCCCTCAACGGCCACATCCACCGGAAGCCTCCCCACATCGAAGCTCCTCACCACCTCGTCATCCGAGGTATCTATCATCGAGACCGTGCCGCTGCCGTAATTCACCACGTATACGAACCTGCCGCTCGGAGAGACGGTTATCCTCCAGGGTTTATCTCCCACCTTGATGACGTCAGCCTCCACTTTGCCCAGGAGGTCTATGACGGAGACCGTGTTGTCCCTCTGGTTTGAAACGTAAAGCTTGGAGCCACAGGCGGCGACCGAGATGGATTCCCTGCCGATCGGTATCCGGGCCTTCTCCTGTCTCGTCGCCGTATCCACCACGGAGACGCTACCCTCGAGCATGTTGGTCACGAACAGCCATTTCCCGTCGTCGGAGACCGCCACCCCTGTCGGCCCGTTGCCCACGTTTATGATCCCGCCGAACCCGTTCACCTTGGTGTTGATGACGTAGATACAGTCGTCCTCGTTACACGCCACATAGGCCTCATCCAGAACCGGGTTGACGGCCACCTCCTCAGGCCATCCCTTCACCTTTATGTCCTTTATGACCTTATCGGATGTCGTGTCCATGACCGAGACCGTATCGCCCATGTTGTTCGTGACGTAGGCCCTCGATCCGTCGGGCGAGATGGCGATGAACTTAGGGGCAGAGAGGGGAAACAGAGGGACGGAGCTTATCCTCTTCAGGAGTTTCGGCAGAGGCTTAAGGGATAGATCCACGGCGAAATCGCCGATCTCAGGGATCTCCACCTCCCTCTCGGCCGGAATGTAACCCTCACAGGAGGCGGTGATCCTCATCCGTCCGCTCTCCTTGAAATCCTCGATGACGGCCTCCCCGGAGTCGTTCGTCACCGCCTTCCTTCCCTCGACGGAGACCTCGGCGTTCGGAACGGGAGCTCCGGATCTCGTGTCCAAGGTCCTCACGATGAGCTTTCTCCTGACCTCCATCGTTACGTGAACCACAGCGCTTTTGCCGTCGAACCGGATTTCGAGCAGGGTTTTATGCTCTCCGGGCTCAAGACCATCACGCTTGACGGAGACGGTGATGGAGAGGGGCGAATCGGAGACGGAGCCCGATCCGGGTCTGACCGAGACCCACGGATCGCCGGGTTTCACCTCGAACCTCACCGCCTCGGCACATCCCTCCCTGGTAAGGGTGAGGCTCAGCTCGGATTTCCCGTATCCGAAGTCGAGCCTTTCCGGTGAGGCGCTCAGCCTGCACTCCCAGGCCTTCTCCGTGAACGTCACGAGCTTCTCCGGATAATCGACGAGCTTGGCGGTGATTCGGTATTCCCCCACCTTATCGCCGAGCGTGAACTCGGTCCGGGCGTATCCGTTGCCGTCCGTCTCTGACGCCTGAGGCGATAGGGTCATACCGGAGGCGCCTGAGGGGCTTTCGATCACGCTGAAGGTTACTTTAACGCCGGGGCATGGATTGCCATATATATCCAGCACCTGGACGATGAGCGGCTCCGCCAGAAGCTCAGTCGGATTCCCGGACCGATTGTCCCCCGATACGGCCATTATCCTCTCAGGCCCTTCGGGCCCGGCAGTGGCATGGAAGGGAACCCTCAGATTCCCGAAGAGGGCGTTCACCTCATACTCCCCGACCTTGGTGCCGAGCGTGAGGGTTGAGCTTGCCAGACCTTTATCGTCCGTCCTGACGAGACCTTCCAGTTGGGCGTCGTTCGAGGGAGCTCTGACGATCTCAAACCTCACCTCAACGCCGTCCACCGGATTGCTGAATCTATCGGTGATCCTGACGACGAACGGTTCTGCGAGCGGCCTCCCGACCGTTCCGGTCTGATCGTATCCTGAGATGCCGGATATGATCTGTGGCCCTTCATGATCGGCGTAGCATGTGAAGATCACCGGCGACCCCTGGAGCGGCGTGCCGTCCGATCTGCTCGCCGAGGCGGAGATCACGTAATCCCCCATCCTCTCGCCGGGGGTGAACCACACCTTCGTCTCGCCGTTAGAGTCGGTGGAGGGGGTATCGTCCGAGAACCTCCATCCGGTCGAGCCCTTCGGGGCTCCTGCGAGCTCGAATCTCACATTCACGCCGGGAACGGGGTTTCCGCCGATATCCGTGACCCTGACCACAAATGGATCCTGAAGCCTCTCGGTCACAACTCCTTTCTGCAAATCGCCGCTCAATTTCTCCAGCCTGGCCGGCAGGCCGTGGGTCGCCTGAACGACGAAATCAACCGGTGAGCCGCTGAGATCGGGGTTTTCGGCGCGGACGATATACTCACCAACTTTCATCCCAAGCGTGAACCTGACGACGGCGATTCCGGATTCATCCGTTTCAGCTGTATCCCGTGACAGTTTCGCGTTCGCCCCACCGGGCGATGATTTGATCTTAAACCCGATCTTCACCCCGCTTACGGGATTGCCCTTCTCATCCACGACTTTCACGCCCAGATCGACAGGCTGGGAGATTTGAACCTCCTTGACGTAGGGCTGCTCCGCGATTCGATACGGCTTACCCGGTTTGACCTTGATCTCCTTCTCAGCTTTGATACTGCCGCATATGGCTGCTATCCTGTAGAGCCCCGCCTTCCTCCACAGGATGAGGTCGGAGATCGCCATCCCGTCTTGATCGGTTATCGGCTCAGGGGGATTGAACTTCGCCCCGCTTTCTGAGGGCGTCAAGCTCACCCTCTCATCGGGGACAGGATTATCGAACCTGTCCGTAACCCTCACCTTCACCTGGATGGTTCCGCCTGAAACCAACTCCGGCGGATCACCTTGGGGCTCGATTATAACGATCTTTTCGGGGTAGGGAACGGCTTTGATCTCAAACTCGACGAACTTGGAGGGATCATCGGCCAGCTCCGGCCTTACGGTATATTTCCCGGGCTTCGTTCCGAGGGTGATCCACGTCTCGGCGTAGCCCGATGGATCGGCCTCCACCTCCTCAGGTGAGATCGTCGCGGTTCCTGCCCCCTCCGGTTTGATAGAGATCCTGAACCGCACGCGGGCTCCTTTCACCGGGTTTCCGAACCTATCTTTGACGGCCACCTTAAGCGGCTGTGAGATCCTTTCGCCCGTATGTCCCTCGGAGGGCCCGCTCATCTTAGAGATCTGAGGTTCGGCGGGGGTTATCCTCACGGGGACGGTTCTCCTTAGACCTCCGCATTCCGCTGTGACCTCCACCACGCCTGCCTTCTCCGAGCGGAGGAGGCCGTCCCTGGTTATCGTTCCCTCGCCCTTCAAGCTCCACCTCGGATCGGGCGCATCCCACCATCTATCAGAGCCATCGTATCTGACCTCCGCCTTAAGTTTACCCTCCTCACCTGCCTTTATCGTCTCTGGAGCTATGATCCTCAGATCCTCTATCTTCCCCAGTGTCTCAACGTTTCCAGGGATAGCCCCTTTGATCGAGCCCTCCAGTGGATCGGAGGCTCCCGAAACCCTATAAAGCGCGACGACCTTATACTGATACCGATTTCCGGGCTTCACCCCCTCATCCACATACTCCGTCTCGGCGGTTTCACCTATGCGCGTGAACTCCGCGTCATCCGGCCCTTTCCTGTAGATCCTGTATTTCAACGCGTTTTCGTCCTCATCCCATTTAAGGATCACCCTTCCGGGTTCCGACTCCACCGTGAGCCCTTTGACGTTTTGGGGCGCTTGGGCCTCGGCTTCGGGGTTTTCGGGATCGAGGGGGTTATCATGAGGCGGCTCACATGATGTGATCGCCAGGAGTGATCCTAAAAGGACAAAGATCACGACGTATCTCATCTTCATCCTCCTCGGCGTGACAAGCACAGGGGTCTATCCCTGCGCTGAAATTCAACGTCGTAGAGCGGCATTTTACATGCCGCCGCATCCGGCGGGGGATAAACCTCCTCCGCTCATATTATCGTTTAAGTGTAGCAGAGATCTGAGAGGTCAGAAGTGCTTATTTCTCAGCGTTAGGAGGAAACAGGAAACAGGAAGCGGGAGGCAGAGGAAAATCTATACGCTCACAAAGCTAGATTTGGGAAACTGACAGGGAGACAAGGGGACAGGGGGGAATTTCCCCTTGTCTCCCTATCTCCTTGTTCCCTTGTCATACTCCCGGACTACGGAGAGCTGACTACAGACGTTTTAATGAACTACACTTAAGGAGAATATGAGCGAATCTATATCCCTGTCTCCTGTTTCCTGCCTCCTGTCTCCCATCGGTGATACTGCTACACTCAAAGGAAATTGGGCAACTCCCTCCCCACAGGGCGACCCGGTGGGTCGCCCCTACCTCATCAAACACATCTTCCTGACACCACGATATCCTCCAACGGATAGCTCTATCATGTAAATGCCCGAGGACACCTCCTCCCCGATATCATTCCTCCCATCCCAGTATGCCGCCCTATCTTTACTCTCATAAACTCCTGCCCCCAGCCTCCCCAGGTTCAGTTCTCTCACGAGCTCACCCTGTATGTCATAGATCCTTATCACGACCTCACCATCTCTCGCCAATCTGAACGGTATCCATGTCTCAGGGTTGAACGGATTGGGGTAGTTAGGCAAAAGCTCTGTTCTTTCAGGAACCTCCCTCAGCATCACCTTCACCACTCTCCCATCAGCCGTCACGCCGATAGCATCATCCGGCAGAACATGGAGCGGCAGCCTGCTGAACGGTCGTCCCAGACCCACGAAGGCCATCCCAACATCGTCTATCTCGATAGCGAATGTATTCCCCATGACGTCCGCAGTCGGCCCTTCATCGTTGGTTATAGGGTTATTGCGTTTATTGAGTTCATTGGGTTTCATTAAACCCTCAACCCAATAAACCCTATAACGCAATAACGATTTGAGGCTGCGGAGTGCCGACGGCTGACGGGGGAGGTATCTCACCACCACCGCCCACATCGGTTTATCCAGAGCCACTCCCTCACCAACCACCCAACCTCCAACCACTTCACCACTAACCACTCCACCACCAACCACTCTTCCACCAACCCCCAACCACTTCTCCTTCGGCGCTCCCATTCCCATCTTCTCTCCGTAATGCCTTCCGACCATCACCAGATCCAGTATATCCACCTTCCCATCTCCGTTCACGTCCCCTTCAGGCCCTGATGATCCGTAGTTCCTGCCCACCATCACGAGGTCGAGTATATCCACCATTCCATCCCCGTTGACGTCCCACGGATACCCCTCGTGGGTGACCGTCACCTGGATCGGGTAGGAGATGAATCCCTCATCGTCTTCGGCGTAGAAGATCACCGTGTATGTTCCGGGTTTTGTGAATCCGGTGTATTCCCCCTCGTATTTCTCTTTTTCCTCGGGGTTCCGCGTGAGCTCGAACCGATCGAACTCCCGATCGAGGGTTTCAAATGAGGTGGAGAACCCCGGCGGGACGATCACGCCCCACACCTTCACGACTTTCTTATCTGAAACCCTCACCCAGAAGCTCGCCGAGCTTTTCTCCTTTTTCAAACTCACAGATCCCGATGTGTCCATTATCTCCGGCAGGCCGGGCATGGTGGTGATATCGGCGGGTATGTATTTGCCCTCAAGTGCGATGAAATCCCCCCTCTCGTTGACTATCCCATCCCCATCGGCGTCGAACACGGGAAACTGTTCTCTGAAGCACTTGAACGCCTCGAGCTCGCTTATCGTCTCGCTCAGTGCTTCGTCCAGCGCCCGGTTGCGGTAGATCTTCCTGAACAGGAGTCCTGAGAAGGAGAGCCATCGGGTCACCAGGGAGGGTCTATCCTCACGTGCGCTGGAGATTATGATTCTCCCCTCCTTGGCGAGCGGCTTTACGAAGGAGCCCGAACGGCACGCCTCTATGATCAGGGTTATCTCCTTCACACCCGATTTCCTCTCAAGTTGATTCAGCCAGGAGTTCAGCTCATCGGGCGAGAGCGTGGAGTCGGGGCTTCCCAGCAGATCGAGCAGGAAACTCTCCTCCCTGCCGTGGCTCACCATGTAGATGAAGAGGGGGACATGTGGGTTGACCTTATCCGAGGCCCAGTCCAGAATCGCATGTTCAAAGGCGGCCTCTGAGGTAAGGGCATCCACCTTTATATCCTTCCCCTGTTTGTAGCTCGGATTGATGTAGTAGATATCGTCGTCCGTAAGTCCGCGCATCCTGAGGACTTTGTATGCGAAGTTCGTCAATCGGTTGAACCGATCCCATTCGCTCTCTCGCTTCTCGCTCACCCCGCCGAGCAGGATTATCGCCTTGCCGATATCGGTGACCGCCGATATTCCCTTCTCATCGCTTGCTCCCCTGTAGAACTCATCCCCGTCCCAGCTTACGGCTATCCTCCATATCCCCTCAGTATCAGGAATGAACTCATAGCTCAGCAACCCGTATTTTCCGGTTTTAAGCGTTATGGGCTCGCCGATTCCCGATGGATTCCTCGTCGTCACGGAGACGGATCTGTCTTCGAGGTTGGGCATCAACCTGATCTCGATCTTGACCTTCTCGCCCACCTTGACCTTGCCGGGAATGCTCTCCCAGCTTATGAAGCTCCTCGCCCTTTCGACCTGGAAGGATTTCCCCTCGCTTTGGGAGGGCTTATACCGCTCGTCGCCATCCCAGGAGGCTTTGGCGTTCCAGCCTCCTATCTCACCGGGCTTGTATTCGACCTTGAACTCGCCGTTCCGGTCGGTCGACGTTTCGAGCTCTTCGGTTATCCCGGACGGCTTTGTGATGTAGAGCGTTATCTTCTTCCCCGCCCTCTGAGGGGATTCGGCTTTGGGGAGGATCAGCTCCCCGGAGAGGGTCACCTTATCGCCATACTCGATCTTTTCGGGCTCGATGATGAGCGTCAGGTAGGATTCCCTCCGCACCCAGACGTTCAGGGTGAGATGGAGCTTGTGTGTGATGCCCCCGCCTGTGCCGGTGATAGATAGATCGTATGACCCCTCCTCGACGTTTTCGGAGACGGAGACGGTCAGCTTGCACTTTTCGCCGGGTTTCAGTTTGTCTCTATCGAAGCTCATCTGAAACCTTTCCGGCGCGGATTCCACCTGAAGTGAGACCTCGGCATCGAACCCCTTCTTGCCTATGATCTCCAGGGTGAAGACGGCTTCCCCGCCCGGGTTTGTCTCCTTTGAGGTCTCGTCCGCCTTAATGGCGAAGTCGGTGGTGACCTCGAAATCAACGGACGGGCTTTCACATCCTGCGTAATTCTCATTCCCCTCCCAGGAAGCCTTTGCGTTCCACCTTCCGGCCTTATCGGGGGTGAACTTAAGCTCATATGTCCCGTCGGCTTTCGTCTTAGCTTTAAGCTCCTGAGTTCTGCCCTCAGGAGATGTCAGGATGAGGGTTATCTCCACAGCGATGCTCGGCGTGATCCTCCCTGAGAGTGTGACACTCCCACCGAACTCCAGGGCAGCAGGGTTAGCTTTAAGGGTTATGGAGGATCTACCTTTGCCGGGCAGGATGATGTCGATCAAAGCCCTCGCCGATTTGATATCATCGTCTGAGACCGTGTGTGAGGCTGAGCCGAGGGTTTTACCTGAGCTATCTTTAACGGTCACCTTGATCACATCTCCCGTCTCGGCGACCGCTTCTCCCTCGTAATTCACGAAGGCCACCGAGTATTTGCCGGCGTCGTCGGTGGTCGTCTCCTGATACAGTTTCTTCGTCTGATTTTCCACGATGACGGTCAGGCCGCCTTTCGCCGGCGTCCCGTCCTTCTCCCTCACCGCGCCTCCTATCGAGAAAACAGGTGTGGAGGAGCAGAGGGCGATTGAAGCAGATGCCAGGTTGATTATGAGAACAAGCATCAAGGTTTTGATTTTCATCGTTGCCTCCTTATCCTTCATGATTTCAGGGACAGTTCATATCCTGTATGAATTAGGGTGACGCTTTATCTGGTAGGGAGGGGTTTATCCCCCGCCTAAAACGGCGGCATATAACTCGACTTTTGCAGTAACTCTACTGGTAAAAGAGACTGATATAAGATAACATAAGTGAGCAAATCATTCCAGGAGGCCTTTTATGATACCGATAGTTAAATTTCCCACAATCGTTCAACACTATGCACACTCAGTAGATCACATTGACTGAGAATCATTGGGTAGGATGAATATTATCTGCCACTATCTTTTCACTTTCGGTGATCATTCAGGCTGTCAAGTAGGCAGCGAGTTGGTCGACGGTAGCACCGGAGCGGAACTGCTCTTCGAGCCACACCAGGAAGTTGCG
>JAGGXZ010000157.1 GCA_021162805.1 Candidatus Poribacteria bacterium | reverse complement strand
TGGATGTAGTCAAGGTCATCGCACTTGGGTGGGTTCATTCGCTTTCCCTCCTATCGACAAAGCTTCACTTTCAGGGTATAATATACGTAAATGAAAAGGGGTTCGCAGTCAACTGCGTAACTCCTAAATATTATCCCTTTTATGCGCTGTGACTTTCAACCTTTACCTCATCTCCAAAACTGTCAGGTAGCTAGAAAGTGTTACCTTAATTCCTGGGGGATATGAACCATCCCTTGTCATTTGTCGTCATTTAAATGACGGCGAAGCCAAATGACTTAATGACTACAAATGACAGTCGAACTGTGGACGGCAGACAGTTGGCCGTAGATAGATGCCACACTCAAAGGAAATAAGAACGACCCAAATAACAGAACGGAGGTTGACGGATGGAGGAGAAGATCGAGGAAAAGGATGAGATGGAGGAGATCGCCGAGGAAGAAGTAATGGAGGAGGAAGAAAAAGAGATTGAAGCTGAGGTGATTGAGGAGGAAGAGGCAAGGGAGATAGAGGAGATCGAGGAGGAGGAAGAGGAGATCCGAGGCGGTCTTTACTCCGCCGATAGATATTACTATGACGAAAAGGATTATCATAAAGCCGCCGAGGCCTATTCGAGGTTGGCCGAGGAGCTGGATGATCCTGATCTGAAACTCAGGGCGCGATATATGTATGCTGAATCGCTGGTCAAACTCAAGAGATTAGATGAGGCAATAGAAGCCTTCGAAGAGCTTGCAAACTCCGACAGGGACGGTTATCTCGTGGAGAGCGCAAGAAGAAGGGCTCAAGCCCTTAAAGGATGAAGAGGAGATCGAGATGGAGATCATAGACCTCAGAAGCGATACGGTCACAAAACCGACACCGAGAATGCGGCGGGCGATGGCCGAAGCCGAGGTGGGTGATGATTGCTATGGCGAGGATCCGACCGTCAACGAGCTGGAAAGATTAGCCGCCGAGAAGATGGGTAAGGAAGCGGCGATGTACGTCCCGAGCGGAACCATGGGCAACACCTCCGCTATCATGACCCACACGCAAGGGGGCGATTTCATCATACTCGACAGGGAATCACATATCTACTACTACGAATGGGGAAACATGGCAGCTCTGGCGGGGGTGATGCCGATACCCCTGGACTCGCCGGATGGATGTCCTGAACCGGAACAGATCGAGGAATATCTGGCGAGATCGCCCAGTCGGTTCCCCAAGGTGAGCCTGATATGCCTTGAAAACACCCATAACCGAAGAGGTGGATTGGCCGTTCCGGTTGGAAGGTTAAGGGCTGTGAAGGAGATAGCGTCGAAATATGGCGTCAAAGTTCATCTGGATGGCGCACGGATGTTCAACGCCGCCCTTGCCCTGGGAGTGGACGTCAAAGAGATAGCTGCCTGTGCCGACTCGGTTATGTTCTGCCTCTCAAAGGGGCTGGGCGCCCCTGTGGGATCGGTGCTGACGGGCGATGCCGAGTTCATCTCCCGCGCCAGAAGGGCCAGAAAGAGGCTCGGAGGAGCCATGCGACAGGCAGGAGTTATCGCCGCCGCCGGGATCGTCGCACTGACCGAGATGATCGACCGTCTGGTCGAGGACCATGAAAACGCAAAATTGCTGGCGCAAAAGCTATCACACCTGCCGAAGATCAGGATAAATCCCGAAAAGGTTCAGACCAACATGGTAATGGTGGACTTGAGCGAATTGGGCATCAGCGCCGAGGAGTTCGCCAGGAGGGCTCAGGAGGAAGGTGTGAAGGTCTCCTGCTACGGCCCGTCCATCGTCAGACTCGTCACCCATAAGGACGTTACAAGGGATCAGGTTCTCAAAGCCGCCGATATAATAGCGAAGATCGTCTCCGGGATCTAATCCTGAGGGAAACCTATGAATGCCGATCAGAAAAGAGGGGTATGGCGAAGCTATACCGCCCTCGATGGGTTGGTTCATGACATAGTGTGGGTCATCTACTCGGACCCGGAAGGATTTCTCTGGTTCGGCACGGAAGGCGGAGGCGCATCCAGGTTTGACGGCAAGGAGTTCGTCAACTTCACGGTCAAAGACGGACTGCTCAACAGGAACATCAAAGCTATCTGTCGAGACCCGAACGGCATAATGTGGTTTGGAACCTGGGAAGGAGGGGTCTTCCGATACGACGGCAGGGAGTTCGTCAATTTCACGACCGAGGACGGGCTGGCAAGCGACATCGTCTGGGCCATACATGCCGATCCCGACGGCACGCTGTGGTTCGGAACCGATAGGGGCGTCTCACGATACGACGGCAGGGAATTCGTCAATTTCACGATCGAGGATGGTCTGATAGGTGAGAAGGTCAGGGCTATCCACCGCGATCCGAACGGTTTCCTCTGGTTCGGGACCGATAAAGGCGTTACGAGATATGACGGCAGGGAGTTCGTCAGCTTCACAACCGAGGACGGCCTTGTCTACCCCAGCGTGATAGCCATCCATAGCGATCCCGACGGCACGCTGTGGTTCGCAACGGGCGAGATCCCCAAAATGAAGGGAGGGGGTGTCTCGAGATTCGATGGGAAGAGGTTCGTTAACTTCACCGTGAAGGACGGTCTCCCAAGCGATAATGTCAGAGCTATCTACAGGGATTCCAGGGGTTTCCTCTGGTTCGGAACCGATAGGGGCGTCTCACGATACGATGGGAAGAGATTCGTTAACTTCACCAGGGAGGATGGGCTGATATCCGAGCACGTGAACTCCATCCAGAGCGACCCCAGCGGGGCGTTGTGGTTCGGAACAGGGTATATGATCCGACAGGAATGGGGCGGCGTCTCAAGATACGACGAGGTCTCCTTTACCAGGTTCACAACACGGGACGGATTGCTGAACGAGAGCATTATAGCCATATACCAAGACCACGACGGAACGCTCTGGTTTGGGACATCCGATGGGATCTCGCGGTATGACGGTAGAGAGTTCGTCAACTTCACATCCGCCGACGGGCTCTCCGAGGGAAGGGTGCTCGCCATACATCGAAGCTCCGACGGCATGCTCTGGATCGGGACATGGTGGGGAGGAGCCTCCCGATATGACGGGGAAAAGTTTGTGAGGTTCACCGCCGAGGATGGGCTGACTGATAACAGGGTGGTATCCATCTGCGAAGATCTCGATGGCAACCTCTGGCTCGGGACGTGGAGAGGGGGGATATTCCGGTACGACGGCGAGAGGTTCACCAATCTCACCACAAGGGACGGGCTGATAAACGATCAGGTGATCTGCATACATCGCGATTCGGACGGCGTTCTGTGGCTCGGAACCTGTAACGGTATCTCGATATATGACGGGGAGAGATTCATTGATTTCCCGCTCGAGAACGGGCTGAAAGGCAGGATTGTCTTCGAGGTCCATCAGGACCCCGACGGCATCCTATGGTTTGGGACATGGGGAGACGGGCTCTTTCGATATGATGGGAAGGAGCTGCTCAATTTCACGACCGATGACGGGCTCCCAAGTGACAGGGTGATCTCCATCTGTAGGGACGACGACGGGCTTCTATGGCTGGGAACGGCCGGCGGTGGAGCATGTTTGTATGACGGAGTGGCGTGGATGAGCCTGGACACCAGGGACGGGCTTCCCGGAAATACCGTCACGGTGCATTGCGATATCACGGACGGATCGCTGTGGCTTGGGACGGATAAAGGACTCATACGATACCGGCGCAGCCGATCCCGTCCCAAAGCCAGGATCATCGCCGTGACCACAGATCGCCGTTATACCGATCTCAACTCACTTAGGCCCGCCACGGCGGGGACGCGGATCACCTTTGAATACTCCTCGATCGATCTTAAGACCCATCCTGATAAAAGGCTTTACCGCTACAGGTTGAAAGGTTATGACGCGAATTGGAGTCAGCCGACGAGAGAGGAACGGGTGGATTATCCCGATCTGCCCGCCGGGAAATATACCTTCCAGGTTCAGGCGATAGACAGGGATCTGAACTACTCCGATCCGGCGGATATTCCTGTAGAGGTGTTGCCAGACCCTCGCGATGCTGAGCTTGCCGCGTTACAGACGGAGGTAAACCGGCTCAGGTGGGAGGTCGGCAGGAGATATAATTTCGAGAACATCGTCGGCCGATCGGCGGCCATGAAGCGGGTTTACGCCCTGATGGAGAAGGCGATCGATTCGGGACTGACGGTGCTCATAAGCGGTGAGACGGGCACCGGTAAGGAACTCGTGGCCAAGGCGATCCACTATAACAGCCCGCGCAAAAACGGTCCCCTTAAGGAGCTCAACTGCGGCGCTGTGCCCAAAGAACTGGTCGCCAGCATCCTGTTCGGGTATCGCAAGGGGGCGTTTACGGGAGCGGATAGGGATACGATGGGGCTGTTTGAGGCGGCCTCGGGCGGAACCATACTTCTCGATGAGATCGGCGAGATGCCCCTCGATGCTCAGGTGCACCTGTTGCGGGTGCTGCAGGAACGTAAAATCCAGCGGATCGGGGAGACCAACCTGAGGGATGTGGACGTGAGGGTGATAGCCATCACAAACAGGGATCTGGAGGAGGACGTTCGGTCGGGACGGTTCAGGGAGGATCTGTATTACCGCCTGAAGGTCTTCCCGATTCATATCCCTCCCCTGCGCGAGCGGGTGGACGATATACCTCTTCTGGCCGAGCATTTCCTCCACAAGGCATGCCGCCAGTTGAATAAGGATCTGGATGGATTTGCCGAGGGCGTGATACAGATGCTTCAAAGCTACCCCTGGCCGGGAAACGTCAGAGAGCTGGAGAACGAGATCTACAGGGCCGTAGCGATGGCCGAGGATGGGATGAAGCTTCAGATATATCACTTCTCCGGACAGATAACTCGGGGGGAATCGCTGATGCGGGAGATCCTCTCACAATCGCTGACCTATGATGAGGCTTTGAACCTGTTTCGTCGCCGTCTCATCGAGGAGACCCTGCGTGAATGCGATGGCAATCGAACGGAGGCCGCGAGAAGATTGGGCATGCATCGCCCAAATCTGATACGCCTAATGAAAAGATTGGGAATCGAGTAAGGCGTAGGGCGTTAAGCGTAAGGCGTTTTACTCAACCGCTTTATTTTTGAATGACGGCGAGGCCGAATGACCCGATGACTATAAATGACCGTTAATGTATCATCTTGATACATCTCCCCCTGTATCCTTTCGATACACCCCTTTCTATGGCGAATATAAAGCGCTATCCCGCCTTTTCGAGTTGATGAGGTGTATCATGAGGATACACCCCTCATCTGGGAGAAACCTCGATCTCCAATCACTATAACTGAGCTAGGGATTCTCCCCTTTCCTGGCATGAAATTTGAACATCCCTGATGATATCAACTCCCATAGAGGGCGGATTCCGTAATGGTGGGACTCTCGCCATCTAGGGGATATTGAGGAACGAGGAACTAGGAACGAGGATTTCCTCGTTCCTTTCAACTTAATCAAGGAGGATCAAAATGTCAACCGAAATGCTTAAAGAGATCGGGCGCCGAGCGTTTGAGGAGATGTGGAATCGGGGGAATTTGAGCCTGATCGATGAGATCTACGCCCCCGACGTCATCATGCACGATGTAGCGGGGGACTTCCCCGGAAGGGATGCCTATCGGCAGTTCGTCACCCTGTATCGCACGGCATATCCGGATATCCACTTCACCGTCGATGATCAAATCGCTGAGGGTAACCTGGCGGTAGCTCGCTGGAGCTCCACCGGCACGCATAAGGGCGAGCTCATGGGAATTCCCCCCACCGGCAAACGGACGGTCTCCGGAGGGATAGTTCTCTCCCGCTTCGAGGGGAGGCAGATAGCGGAGGAGTGGAGCTACTGGGATGCGTTGGGAATCCTCCAGCAGCTCGGCGTGGTACCGGCTATGGGACGGACGAACTTCACGTGGAGCGAGCCGTCGGATGTAACAGGCGACCCCGGCGATCCTGAGGCCAACAAGGCGGTTATCCGCCGTTACGACGCTGAGGTGTGGGGCAAGGGGAAGCTGGAGGTTTTGGATGAGATCATGAGCCCCGATGTGATCGGCCATGAGGCCACCACCGAGCATCTGACCCCTCGTGGGCTAGAAGGACACAAACAGGCGATTACCATATATCGCTCTGCTTTCCCCGATATCCATACCAGGATCGAGGATCTGATCGCCGAGGGCGATAGGGTGGCCGAGCGGTGGAGGGCTACCGGAACGCATAAGGGCGAGCTGATGGGCATTCCGCCAACCCAGAGGGAGATCACCTGGGAGGGTATGACAATTTACCGTTTCGCCGACGGCAAGATAGTCGAGATGTGGTGGGCATGGGATGCCCTGGGGCTGCTCCGCCAGCTCGGCATTGTTCCGGGATGAGGGAAGTTATCGGGGTCGCTCTTATTTCCCTTGAGTGTAGCGGTTATCCATGAGGAGGAACGAGGAGAAGGGGAATCCGTTGCACGTTCAACGTTTAACGTTGTAACGTTTTCCGCCCTTGGTTCCTCGTTCCTTTTCGCCCTGAGAAATAGGCACTTCTGACCTCTCAGATCTCTGCTACACTTAACGATAATATGAGCGAATGATTATATCAGCCGGGAGGTGAACTGGAATGAGATACCTGTTCCCTGTCTTCCTATCCGTTCTCCTTGTTTCGATTTCGGCATGGGCAGGGACATGGAGGGATGATTTCAACGACGGGGACCTAAGCGGGTGGAAGATGATCAAAATGTCCCGTAATTTTTTCCTGTGGGAGGGGAACTGGCGTATCAAGGATGGAGTGGTCATCGGTGGGGATGAAAACCCAGACGTGATTTATTTCCTTAGTCTCAGCAGAGGAGCTACGTGGTCAGATTACATCGCGGAGGTGAGCGTCAAGCTCTCTAAGCCATTGGAGGCATGCAGCCCATGGTCAGGCGTCTATCTTTTAATCTCCACCGGAGAGTTCGCAGGCTGGAATGGCTATGGTTTGTCTATCAGGAGACTAGAAGTACCTGTTGTCGCCAGAGGGGTTTCCATCATAGGAAATGTGCATCCTATCAATGCGACACCTTTCAAAACGGAGGCTGATAGGTGGTATCGGTTGAGGATAGATGTGAAGAAGGATGGAAAGATTCGATGTTTTATCGATGATGAGCCGGTTTCTCCTTGGTTTCAGGGTATCCAAAAGGGGGCTCCGGGGTTCGGCACCGAAGGGGTTGTAGCCATGTTCGACGATTTCGTTGTGACCGGACCCGATATCCCTGATGGAGGACCGGGCGCAAAAGCGGTCCGCCCCAGGGATAAGCTCGCAACCACATGGGCGAAGGTGAAAAGCTCAATGGAATAACCGATTTTGACGTACGGTAGGGAAGAGCTGGAGAACGATTTGAAATATGCCCGTGGTGAGTGATACTTCACCTATCTTAAACCTGGCTATTATAAGACGGCTTTCCCTAAGGGCGTCACGATCTATCGCTTCGCCGACGGCAAGATAGTGGAGATGTGGTAGGCGTGGGATGCCCTAGGGTTGCTCCGCCAACTCGGTGTGGTTCCAGGTTAATAGGTCGAAATGGCGGGCGTCAATCAAGTCCTAATGCTAATCGTAACCGTTCATCTACAGCTCTCATCCCCGCAGCCGTTAGACGTCCCAACCGTCGAGCGATGGCTGATCTGGGAATTGTAGCCAAATTAGAAACTTTCACCCAGGAATCTCTCTTAAGACCCCCAGCTTTCGACTCGGACGAGCCATAAGGGATGTGATAGTCCGTCGGAAGGGGGCGAGAAGCCGGTCGGGAGGAGATAGCGGCTATGATAACATCGGCGGTCTGCTCATGGATAACCGGTCCTGATATGATCACGGCAGGCCGTGGTTTTACCCGTACTCGCCCATCGGTCTGTAGAAACGGGAAACGAACGAGCACCACTTCCCCACGCTGGGGTATCCACGGACGTCTCCTCATACCGGCTCCCCGTCCTCCCAGGTGTAGACATCCTCACCCGGGTCATCCCAAATCCGGGCGAGCGAAGCCTGGGATAGTATGTGCCAATCGGTCTCGGTTGATTCAGACTGCCGCTTTATCAGCTCCTCATACCGACTCGCGCTGAGCAACACCGCCTGAGAGCGACCGTGTCTGGTGATGAAGATAGGCTCATTGCCGGAGACGACTTCATCTAGGAGAGCGCTTAAACGGTTTCGAACCTCGGTGACGGGAAGAATGATCGGCATAATGACCTCCTTGTTGTATAGAATTCCTTACAAGAGATTGTACAGTATAAAGGCTCAAAAGTCAAAGATCTGTAATCGATCAGTTCGGTATGGTCAAGGGTCGAGAGTCAAGAGTCGAGAGGCGAAAAAGGACTCTAGACTCTTGTCTCTCGACCTTAACCCCTGACCTAATGGGCAAGGGTGAAAAGATAACACGCTGCCCGGAAAAAGGAGGATGAAGATGCGCACAGCAAAGAGATGGGTGCTTTTGCCACTGATGATCGTTCTCTCATCCTACTTAGCTCAGGCGTCAGACCAGGAGGCATGGTCATCGGTAGCCGGGATTTCACCTGCCCGGTGTGATCTCGCCGCGTGCGCTGTAGGTGGGAAGATCTACGCCATCGGCGGGGCTTTATCGTTCATGGGGAGCGCCTCTCCGACGATCGAGATGTACGATCCGGAAACGGATACATGGACAAAGAAGTCGCCTATGCCTGCGGCCAGATGTGCCCTTTCAGCCAGCGTTGTGAACGGTCGTATCTACGTGATCGGAGGGGAACTCAAACCCCAGACCACAGCAGTAGCGACCGTCGAGATGTATGATCCGGAGACGGATAAATGGACGAAACTCGCCGATATGCCGACGGCCAGAATGGCCCTCGCCACCGCTGTAGTGGACGGTAAGATCTACGCTATCGGTGGAGCACGATCTATTGGCCTGTCAGGCGCTACTCCTATGCCGACCGTCGAGGTCTATGACCCGGCTACGAACAGATGGAGCAGGAAGGCCGATATGCCAACACCTCGATATGCCCTCGCCGTCGCTGCGGTGAACGGTAAAATCTACGCCATCGGAGGACAAGGAGCTCATTTCACACCTCTCGCCACGGTGGAAATCTATGACCCCGTTACGGATACATGGAGCACAGGAGCGGATATGCCGACAGCGCGGCAGGGGATATCGGCGTGCGTTGTGAACGGAAGGATTTTCGTCCTCGGCGGCTCGCTGAACCCCTGGGCTGCGCCTGTTAAGACGGTAGAGATGTATGATCCGGTAACGGATAGATGGATGAAACGGGCGGATATGCCGACAGCACGAAGCGGTCTTGCAGCCGCCGCCCTTAACGGGAAAATCTATGCTATCGGAGGTGTTGTCAGCCCCCTGCCCTCAATGACCGTGACTTCCGTTGTAGAACGATACAACACGGCGTCAAGCGCCGATATATTCCCCCAGGACAAACTAAGCGCAACGTGGGCCGGGATAAAGGTGAGGTGAAAGATGAACGTAACGCGGCGATCCTTTCTGAAACAGGCTCTAGCGACCCTGAGCGGCATCGCCCTGACTCAGTATCTGGGCGCCGATCCCGTGGAGAAACTAAACCCTGATCTCCCTGCACTTGTGCGGCTATATCACTTTGGGTTATTCTAATATGCGCGACCGGAGACGAAAAGGGAGTTGATAAGCTCTTCTCTGCTACATATATAAAAGGCGGAGATCGTCTTCGGGATAAAACTAAGGAGGTGAAGAGATTATGAGGAAGATAAAATTCTATCTTACATGTAGTGTTATCTTTTGGCTCCTGATACTGAGCATGGAGTCCCTTGCCGGAGGAAGGGTTGAACATCACAAGATAGAAAGCCAAATCCTCAAGAAGGCGGGATACTCTCAAACCACGAGGGAAGTGAGCGTCTATCTGCCCGAAGGATATGACTCCTCAGGGTTGGCTTATCCCGCGTTCTATCTACTACAGGGAGCCGGATACACGAATCGGGATTGGTTCACCTGGGGATTTGATCAACTGTTCGACGACGTTCCCAACCCCATGATAATCGTTATGCCCGATGAAATAGCTGCCGATCCCGAGTACGAACATCTACTACAGGAAGTTCTCCCGTTCATCGATGGAAGATATCGCACCATCGCGAATCGCATGGGCCGGGCGATTGGGGGGATCTGCCTGGGTGGATCAAGCGCCTTGCACATCGTTTTCTCCCATCCTGAGCTGTTCTGCTGTGTAACTTCCATCTCCACCGGAGGATTTCCGAGTCGTGAGATGGTCGAAGCTTATCTTCAGCAACGACAGCGTTACCCGCTTCGATTCTGGTTTTCCTATGGTCGAAACGAGCTTCCTAGCATCGCCGAGGGTAATCCAAAGTTTATCAAGATGCTCAAAGAGCTGGGCTTGCCCTGTGAATATGCCGAGGACGAAGGTGCCCACCTTGATCTTCCCGCTCTGCGGAAGCGACTCATGGATAGCCTTACTTTTGCTTCGGAGTGCTTAGGTGGCGGTGTTCCGTCTGTAAAATCACATGGTAAGCTGGCAACGATGTGGGGGAAAGTCAAACGAGGAACTCAGAAGCGATAGGGAAACAAAGGGGCATAGAAGATGAATAGTATCGTTGCTATCGGCATTATCGCTCTGTGGCTTTGCGGCTCAGTGGATACCATCGAGCATGGAAAAATCATCCACGATAAGATCACAAGCCCCGCCCTGGAGGGAAACCTCCTCGGCAACCCGGCTACCAAGCCGCTGACCGTATATCTGCCGCCAGGATACGATGAACATCCGCAAAAACGTTACCCGACGGTGTATCTGCTTCATGGGGCCGTCCGACCCGGAAAACCCGAGCTTTTCTCCAAAGCCTCCTCCCTGCTCATCCTCCACGATGGCGCTGCCGCATACGTCGATAAATTGGTCGCTCAGGGCAAAACCGATGGGTTGATCCTCGTAGGGGTGGACGGCACTACGAAAATAGGCTGCTCCTATTACACCAACTCCTCCGTCAACGGAAACTACGCCGATTACATCTGCCGCGATATCGTCCGATACGTGGATCGGAAATATCGGACGATCCCACGCCGTGAAAGCAGGGCGATCCTGGGCAGCTCAGCGGGAGGCTACGGCGCCATGTATCTGGGTATGACCCATCCGGAGCTGTTTTGCGCCATAGTCACTATGAGCCCCGGGGCGATCACCGCCCCATCGGCCTACTTTGAGGAGTATAAGGCGCAGAACCCACAGCCGGATGACGGGCATCTCGACGCCCTGGAGGTGGACGTCGCCAGGGCACTATGGCCGAACCCGAACAATCCGCCCTGGTTCTTCGATTGGCCCTTCACGCGTGATGGACGATTCCTCAAGGAGGTCAACGATCGTGGAAACGATAAGATCCCCGAGTTGCTGATACCACGTTATCGAGAGAGCCTCAAACGCACGGCGATTCATCTGGAGTGCGGCGTTCATGATCCACTGCTTCCCGTGGCGAGACGGTTTCACGAGCGTCTCCTCCAGGCAGGTATTCCTCACAGCTACGAGGAGTTTGAGGGGGGACATACCGATAGACTCCCCCAACGACTTCAAAAAGCGCTGGAATTCCTGACGGACGTTTTCGGAAAATCCCTTCAAGGAGGACCGGCGGTGAAAGAATGAGGAGGGTGACGATGAAAATTCTATGGATTTTGACACTGCTGTCCTTATGGATCACCGCAGCTGAGGCCGGTGTTTGGAGGGATGATTTCAACGGGGATCAACTGGACAAACGCTGGAGATTCGATAACAGAGGGAATCAAGGCTCAACGGTGAGCTTGAAGGACGGCAAACTCTACATGCACGTGCCGGCGGGGAATAACGACCTTATTCCCGGCGTAGATCGGGCACCTACCCTTACAATGCCGGCTCCGGAGGGCGATTACGAGGTGACGACGCTTTACGTGGGACCGACCGCAGGCAGCGCCGCAGCGGGGATAGTTATCTTTCAGGATATCCTCCATCAGGTGCAACTCCTTTACGGAATCGGCGGAGGTGGAGGACAACGGGTATGGTTCTTCCCAATAGATTGTGGGGTGCCTCCCGTGAAAGACAAGGAGAGGAAGGTCCGAGGTGTTGGATGGGGACACCATCTGTTCACAGATGTCCTTGGCGAGCAGGATAAGGTCTACTTGAAGGTGGAGAGACGTGGCGATACCTACATAAGCTACTATAAACTCGGCGATGTGGAAAAATGGGAACAGTGGCTCTCGGCCGATGTCCCACTTCGGAATGCTCAGGTGGGCCTCATCGTGAAGAACTGGGGTGGATCGGAGTTAACAGGGACGTTCGATTTCTTCCAGATCAGAGGGGAAGGAATCAACTTTGAGGTGGAACCAGATGGGCGTTTGCCTACGACATGGGGACGGGTAAAATGGATGAGAGAAGGCAGGTGAGCATCGTCAGATGCCTGATCAAGGTTCTCGAGGAGGTGGAGCTCCTCGAAGTCTACGATAGATGTCTCTGAGTTGAGAGACGGGGGTGAGACGGATGGGAATCCTTTCTCAGAGGGCACCTCAATTCTCCGAGCCCCAGAAAGAGGCTAAGATCTTCATAATCGGATCGACCGGATTCATCGGCTCCGCCATCATCAGGCGTCTGGTGAAGCTGGGGTTTCGCGATCTTCACTGTCTGTATCGGAGTGAGGAGAGGAGGGAAAAGGTGTTTTCCGGAATCGATACCTCCTCGATCACATTCCTGCAAGGCGACGTGTCACAGCAGGAAATCCTGAGACGAGGCATCGACGGAGCGGCCATTGTGCTCAACGCATCGGGGATAGCCAGGGATTGGGGGGATCGGCGTGAGTTCTGGCTGGTGAATGTGGAAGCTCCCAAAGCCATCGTGCATATGATCGAGGAGATGAACGCCCCGACACATTACATCCATATCACCACCGCCGCCGTCTACGGCTTTTCGACGGATCTTGCTGAGCCGCTCAAGACCGAGTCGAGCTCGCTTGTGAGAAGCGACCGCCTTTATACGGCGAGCAAGGTGGAGATCCACTCTTGGCTGAGAGAACGGATGAGTGGTAATCCGTCCTTCCCGATCACGGTGCTTGCTCCGACTATCGTTTGGGGGCCGGGGGACAACGCCTATCTGCCCCTCATCAAGGAGTCGCTGAGACGGGGAAAGCTCTCCCGCTTCCGCGATGCCCTTCCCGTGGATTTCATCCACATATATGATCTCGTGGACGCCATTCTGCTCTGCTTTTTCAATGAACGATCCTACAACGAGGAGTATATCCTCACGGGCCCCGAGAGCTTCACGTTTGAGAGATATATCGAGAAGGTGGCTGAGTTTGCGTCGTTGCCTCCGCCCAGGAGAGAGATATCTGTACGGACGGCGCTTATGTTGGCGGGCATTATGGAGGGTGTGGCTCGTTTTATAAACCTTTTCCGGCCTGGATATCGTCCTTCGATGACGCGGCTGAGCGTGCTGTTGCTCACCACTCCACTTCATGTCAGCGGCGCTAAGGCGGAGCGTGAGCTGGGTTTCCGTCCTGAGATCGGCTTCGCCGATGGAATCGAGAGCGTCAGGGAATATGTGCAGCGGTTATAAGCATAAGAATAAGATAAGGAGGTGATTGGAGCAGTTAAAACAGAAGAAGCTCTAAAAGCTTGCACTGAATGTCAATACATAGGGGGTGAATCGAGGGCGGGTCTGTCAAGTTTTCTGTGTAAATTCTCTTCCATTCCACAGATACCCCTCCAGCCTATCCTGAAAATGAATGGCAAGCTGTGCCAGTATCATGTTC
>JAGGXZ010000156.1 GCA_021162805.1 Candidatus Poribacteria bacterium | reverse complement strand
CTCCGAATATCTCCTTCAAGCTGACCTGTATCCCCCTTATGCTCCCTGGAATAGCTGTCGCCAGGGTGAGTATCGATCGCTTCAATACAGTCTGATCCACATGTAATTCTTTCCTCTTCTCTTTGGGCCCCGGCTTTTTTGGAGCCAATGCTTCTTGGAGTGCCTCTGTGGCCTTCCACTTCAGTTGGTAGAGGAACTTCCTAGATACCTGGTATCTCCTGGATAGCTCCGTTACTTCTCCCCATTGTCTTGAGGGATCCTGCATCTTTTGGGCCAGTTGAATCCGACTTGACAAGTCTATCTCTTTTAGCCGATAATCTCTCATCGGGAACCTCCTTATATCTTTTGTGGATTGATGAGGTATTGTACCTCATTTGGAGGTTCCCATTCAAGGCCAGATGAGCTGAGGCTGATGGGCTGATCTCAGGTTCTCTGTAATCTGTTACCATAACTATGAACCATCCCGATTTGTGTTATAAGTGATCCAAGATCTTTATTCATCTTTTCACTTCCAAGCTCTTTTGAGTTTGGAGGTTATTTTATATTCATCCAACCTCTTTGTCTACCCCCTCTTACCTACAAAATTTTCATACACCCAGTCCTGACCCCTACGTTGACAAATTCGGATTTTAACTGGTATAATCTATTAAAGTGAACTTCCCCCTTAAAGGAGCAAGAGGTATGGCGCAGAGCATAGCTAACGTGAACGAAGAGATCGACCTTGCGCCGTTGGATAGGGCGATAGATGAGGCGAAAAGCGAGGGTTTGGGATTGATCCCTATCCTCCAGAGGGCGCAGAAGGAGTATGGATATCTGCCGCGACCTGTCCTGAAGAGGGTCGCTGAGAGGCTTTCGCTTCCATATAACAGGGTCTACGGCGTTGCCACCTTCTATTCACAGTTTCATCTCATGCCGAGAGGAAGACACCTGATCCAGGTCTGCGACGGGACGGCCTGTCATGTCAGAGGAGCTCCTCGGATAATGCGCATGATTAGGGAGAAGATGGGCGTGAATCCGGGTGAAACCACTGAGGATCTGAAGCTCACCTTTGAGGTTGTCTACTGTCTCGGCTCATGTGGCCTTTCGCCCGTGGCCATGATAGACGGAAACGTGGTCGGCAGACTCACGCCTGAAAGGATGGCCCAGATACTGGATACGTTGGATTAGCCTTTCGTCATGGAGGAGCTGGCCCTGCATATACTGGATATCGCTCAGAACTCCATCGAAGCGGGGGCAACACGGATCAGGCTGTCCTTGATAGAGGATCTCCCCTCCGATAAATTGACCATACGCATCTCGGATAACGGCAGAAGGTTGAGATCCCGCCGCCTGAGGCCTGATCTCAAAGCGCTTGCGGCGGCCACAGAGGCGTGCGCCGGCTCCTTCCAGGTGGAATCCAGAAAGGGATTGGGAACGACCGTGATAGCGACCTTCCAGCACAGCCACATAGACCGCGCCCCCTTGGGGGACCTCCCCAGAGCCCTCATAGGCATAATAAGGATGCTGGATGGGGGAAACCTGATCTACTCGCATAGGGTGATCACGTCGAAGGGAGAGGAGAGATTCGAGCTCAGCACGCTCCGGATCAGAGAGGAGATCGGGGAGGTGCCCTTGAGTCACCCGGGGGTACACAGGTGGCTTTCGGAGTTTATCAGTCGGGGCGAGGAGAGACTCGCCCGAATCGTTCAGGGGGTTGAAAATGCCTAAGCTGAAAAGCATGGAAGACCTCAGAAGAGTTCGAGAGAAAGCCTTGAGGGATCTGATGGAGAGATCGAAGGTGAAGATCATAGTCGGAATGGGTACCTGTGGGATAGCCGCAGGGGCGAAGGCGACGTTTGACGCCTTATCGGATGAGCTCGCAAAACGCAACATCGACGCCACGCTTACGATGGTCGGATGTATCGGGATGTGCACCTACGAGCCTCTGGTGGACATCGAAACCCCTGAAGGTAGGATAACCTACGGGCATATGACCGCCGACAGGGTTCCCAGACTTGTCGAGGAACACCTCGTCAAGGGGAGGATCATCAGGGAATGGGTGATCGCTCAGATGCGGCCCGAGGCGATAAGGGCCGGACAATTCGGCAGCAGAACCTGAGGGAGGAAAAACCCATGGCTGAAGTTCGGTACCGATCATATGTGCTTTGCTGCGGGGGGACGAGCTGTTCTGAGAACGGCTCCCAGAACGTAATCTCGGCGTTCAATGAGGAACTTCGCGTAAATCACCTCGATCGGGAAGTCAAGCTCGTCATAACCGGCTGTCAGGGGCTGTGTGAGGTGGGGCCGATAGTGGCTGTCTATCCCCATGACTTCCTGTATTGTAACGTTCGGCCCGAAGATGTGCCGGAGATAGTTGAGGAGACCCTTATCAAGGGCAAACCCGTTGATCGGCTGCTCTACACGGACCCGGCCGATCGAGAGGGTGTCCCCCAGTATCACGATATGCCGCTTTACAAAAATCAGGTTCGGGTGATACTCCAAAACTGCGGTTTCATCAACCCTGAGAGGATAGAGGAGTATATCGCCCGTGACGGATATCAGGCGCTGGCCAAGGCGCTTTACGAGATGACCCCCGAGGAGGTCATCGAGGAGGTTAAGCGGTCCGGTTTGAGGGGACGCGGCGGAGGCGGATTCCCGACGGGGTTGAAGTGGGAGTTCACGCGAAGGGCGAAGGGAGATGTCAAGTATATCGTCTGTAACGCCGACGAGGGCGATCCCGGAGCCTTCATGGACAGATCCTTGATCGAGGGCGATCCGCACTCGCTCCTTGAGGGCATGCTCATAGCCGGATACGCCATAGGGGCGCAGAAGGGATATATCTACTGTCGAGCCGAATATCCGCTGGCGATCGAACGGTTAAGGATCGCCATCGCACAGGCACGGGAGTACGGTCTCCTGGGCGAGAACATCCTGGGCACGGATTTCTCGTTCGACATCGAGATCAAAGAGGGCGCAGGCGCCTTCGTCTGCGGGGAGGAGACGGCACTGCTGGCCTCGATCGAGGAGAGACGTGGGGAGCCGAGACCTCGTCCTCCGTTCCCGGCCACCTCGGGGTTATGGGGCAAACCTACGAACATCAACAACGTCAAGAGCTATGCTACCGTTCCCAAGATCATCCTCAGAGGCGCCGACTGGTTCGCTAGCATGGGCACCGAAAGAAGCAAGGGGACGGCCGTCTTCGCCCTCACCGGCAGGGTGAACAACACCGGCCTGGTCGAGGTGCCCATGGGCATAACGCTGGGCGAGATAATCTTCGACATCGGCGGCGGAATCGCCAAGGGGAGGAAGTTCAAGGCCGTTCAGACTGGCGGACCTCTGGGAGGGTGTCTGCCGGCGGAGTTCCTCAACACGCCGGTGGATTACGACTCGCTCAAGGCCGCCGGCGCGACGATGGGCTCAGGCGGCATGATCGTCGTGGACGAGACGACGTGTATGGTGGAGCTGGCGCGCTTCTTCCTCCAGTTCGCGACGGCTGAATCCTGCGGACAGTGCCCTCCATGCCGGATAGGCGGACAGAAGTTGCTCGAGATCCTCAACAGGATCACCCGCGGCGAGGGAAGGTTGAAGGATCTGGAGATGATCGAGGATATCGCCAACACCATGCGTGAAGGCTCCCTCTGTGCCCTCGGACAGCTCACCCCCAGCCCCGTCCTGACCACGTTGCGCTACTTCAGGGACGAATATCTCGCACATATCATAGATAAGCGCTGCCCCGCCGGAACCTGTGCCGCGCTTGTGCCCGCCCCATGTCGAAACGCCTGCCCCGCCGAGGTGAACGTGCCCGTCTACGTCTCCCTGATCGCCGAGGGTAAATACGACGAGGCGCTGGAGGTTCATCGCCAGGCCAACCCGTTCCCCTCCATCTGTGGCAGGGTATGTCCGGCCTTCTGTGAGAGCCGTTGTAGAAGGGGAGAGCTGGACGAGCCGGTCGCCATAAGGCAGCTCAAACGGTTCATGGCCGACCGCGAATCCAGGCCGTGGACTCCGAAACAGATAGAGCCGGATAAGGAGGAAAAGGTGGCCGTCGTCGGAGGAGGTCCGGGAGGTCTCACCGCCGCCTTGAGACTGGCCCAACTCGGATACAACGTCACGATATATGAGGCGTTGCCGGTGTTAGGCGGCATGATGGCCGTCGGAATACCGGAATATCGACTCCCAAAAGACGTCCTTCGAAATGAGATTGACTCCATCCTGAGGATAGGTAAGATAGACGTCAAAACCGAGACCGCTCTGGGCAGGGATGTGTCCCTGAAAGAGCTGAGGGAGCGATATGACGCCGTCCTTCTGGCGATCGGGGCACACAGCAGCCGAAAGCTCAACATACCGGGTGAGGATAAAGAGGGAGTCATCCACGGCGTGGATTTCCTCAAGAGGATAAACCTCGGCGAGGATATGAGCTTCGTCAGGGGCAAACGGGCGGCCGTGATCGGAGGAGGGGACGTGGCGATAGACGTCTCAAGATCCCTACTGAGGCTCGGCGCATCCGAGGTGCATATACTCTACAGACGCAGAAGGGAGGACATGCCGGCTGTGAAAGAGGAGGTTAGCGCCGCCGAGGAGGAGGGCGTTAAAATCCACTTCCTCGTGACGCCGATCGAGGTGTTGGGCGATGGAGAGGTGACGGGGATCAGGTGTCAGCTCATGAAGCTCGAGGACGAGAGGAGAAGACCCTCCTTCGACTCATCGGCGCGCAAACGGCCCTTCCCGATAGAGGGCGCGGAGTTCGTGTTGGACGTCGATCTTCTGATCCCAACCATCGGGCAATCGGCCGATACCTCCTTCCTGCGGGAGGAAGATGGGATAGAGCTGGAGAGGGACGGCACCTTCAAGGTCGATCGACGGACGTTCCTCACCACCCAGGAGGGGGTCTTCGCCATAGGAGACGCCGTGACGGGGCCGGCCAGCGTCGTCTCCGCCGTCGGCCAGGGCAATAAAGTCGCCAAAGCCATCCATAGATACCTGCGCGGGATGGATCTGCTCGAGCCCGCTAAACCTATGGAACGTCCCGAAAGGGTCGGCGAATTTGAAATGGCCCCGGAGGACGCTGAAAGACCGAGGGCTAAGGCGTCGATCCTGGCCCCCGAGGTGAGAATCAGCGACTTCCGCGAGGTCGAACTCGGTTTTCCAAACGAGATCATCGCTCAAAACGAGGCTCGCAGATGCCTCAGATGCGACCTCGAACCGGTCGGGGAGTGAGGTGAGAAGATGGCCAAGATAACACTTACGATAGATGGCAGAAAGGTTGAAGGGGAACTCGGCGACACCATACTTGAGGTCTGCGAGAAGAACGGAATTCACATTCCCACGCTCTGCCACTATAAGGGCCTTTCCAACAGAGGCTCCTGCAGGATGTGCGTCGTCGAGATCGAAGGCGCAAGGGGCCTGATGCCAGCCTGCACGACGCCGGCCGAAGACGGAATGGTGATCGAGACCAACAACGAGAGGCTGTACCGCTTCAGAAGATCGAACCTGGAGCTCATCCTGTCCGAGAGAAACCATTTCTGCATGTTCTGCGAGATGAGCGGGGACTGCGAGCTACAGGATCTGGCATACCAGCACGGGATAGATTACATCAGATACAGCTTCGCCTGGCCGAAACTCCCCGTCGATACGAGCAGGGATTATTTCATATTCGATCAAAACAGGTGCATCCTCTGCCGTAGATGTATCAGGGCATGCGAGGAGCTGGCAGGACACGCCGTCCTGGGGGTCAAGGACAGGGGCGCCGACACGATGGTAATCGCCGACCTGGACACGCCGTTCGGCGAATCCTCCTGTACCTCATGCGGCACGTGCCTGCAGGTCTGTCCCACAGGGGCTCTCGTGGATAAAAAGAGCGCTTATATCGGCAAGCGGAAGGATCTGCAGGAGACGGAGACGTTCTGCACCTTCTGCAGCATCGGATGCGGGATCAAGGTCCTCTCACGCGACGGACATCCGGTCAGGATCGAGGGTAATTGGGATGCCGAGCCAAATGGCGGCGTGCTCTGCGTGGCAGGGAGGTTCGAGCCGCTCTACATATCCAAAGAACGAATCACATCACCTATGATGAAGGTTGGAGAGGCGAAAGATCTTTCGACCTTACAGGAGATAAGCTGGGATGAGGCGTTCGAAACGATCGCCGACCGGATAGCGGGAAGCGATCGAAAGCTCGCCCTCATCTCGGCCAGAGCCACCGTCGAGGCGGCGTCCGCCTTCAAAGGGATCTTCGGCTCAGACACCTTCGCCTTGACTCCCCCGACGATCGAGCGAGGAGAGGGCAGACTGAGGGATATCGATGAGGCCGATTATATCTTCGTCACAGGGGCCGATCTGGATGAGGAATTCAGGGTGGCGGGTTCCTTCGTCAAGAGATCGGCGCTTAAGGGCGCTAAGCTTATCGCCATCGGTCCCATCGGAAGGACGGTCGAGGAGAGGGCCTCTGAGAGGATCGAGCCGGAGGAAAGAGCCAGGTTGGAGGAGCTGTTGAACCAGGCGTCCAACGCCGTGATCCTCTACGGGCCTCAGTCCGATCCCAACCTGATCGAGCTTTTCCGACGTGTGAGGGGGCGAAGCAGGCGGATCTCCTTAGTTGAGGGTTCAAACGCCAGAGGATTAGAGGCCGTCGGCATCCCCTCAGGCTCAGCCATATCGACGGATGGGATGGTGCTGGTTCTGCTGGCCGACGAGCCTCCCACCGAGGCCCTGGGCGAGCTTTTGAGCTCCGCCTCCTTCTCGGCGGTGATATCGAGCTATTACGATCCGATCCTCCAGGAGGCCGATCTGATCCTTCCCTCGCCCATCTGGTGTGAGCGCAGCGGCACCTATATCAACACAGAGGGCAGGGAACTCAAACTCACTGCTGCCGTCGAGCCGCCGGAGGGCGTGATGAGGGATGAGGAGATAGCCGGAAATATCCGCAGGAGGCTTTCGCGATGGGCAAGATAAAAATCGCAACCGACTGGCTAGAGGTATGTTCGGGATGCCATATGTCTCTGCTTGACATAGACGAGAGGCTCGTTGAACTGCTGGATTATGTGGAGTTCACCTCCAGCCCGATAACCGATCTCAAACATCCCCCTGAAGAGGGGGTCGACGTCGGAATACTTACCGGTGCGGTGGGCAACACACATCAGGAGGAGGCCGCAAAGCTGATGCGCAGCCGGTGTAAGATACTCATAGCGATCGGTGACTGCGCCGTCTTCGGGGGTATATGCGCCATGAGGAACCTTTTCGACGTGGATGAGGTTTTAAGGCGCGGTTATATCGAGACGGAAAGTACGCAGGACGGGATAGTGCCCTCCTCCGACGAGCTCGGGAAATTGCTGGAGAAGATCAAGCCGGTCAATCAGGTCGTCGATGTGGACGTGCACCTGCCCGGTTGTCCCCCCTCCGCCGACGCGATCTATTTCGTCCTCAAGGAGCTCATCGAAGGCAGAACGCCCGTGCTGGCGGGCGAGAACTTGAGATATGACTGAGGAGGAGGGACCATGGGCTTCAAAGTTACCATAGAACCCATAACCAGGATAGAGGGCCACGCAAGGGTGACGATACACCTGGACGATGAGGGCAAGGTCGACAGGGCCTACTTCCACGTGGATCAGTTCAGGGGATTCGAGAAGTTCAGCGAGGGACGCATGTTCTTCGAGATGCCCCAGATAACCCCGCGCATCTGCGGCATATGTCCCGTATCGCATCATCTCGCATCGGCCAAGGCGTGCGATGAGATAATAGGCGTCCAACCTCCCAGACCCGCTCAACTGCTTCGCGAGCTGATGCACATGGGCCAGGTGATACAGTCGCACTCGATGCACTTCTTCCACCTCGCCGCGCCCGATCTGTTGTTCGGCTTCGACGCCGATCCGAAGATACGAAACGTCATCGGGATCATACAGAAAAACCCCGATCTGGGCCTGAAGGCTATTAAACTCCGGAAGTTCGGTCAGGAGATCATCCGTATCCTCGGGGAGAAACGGATCCATCCCATCTTCGCCGTCCCGGGAGGCGTCAACAGGGCGTTGAGGGTCAATGAAAGGGATCAGATGCTGAGCCAGATAGATGAGATGATCTCCTATGCGCATGAGGGGATCGAGATCGCCAAGGGATGGCTCGAGAAAAACGCAGATTTTGTGGACAAATTCGCCAACTTCGATTCCGGATATATGGGGCTGGTCAGGGATGACGCCTTGGAGCTGTATGACGGTCAGGTGAGGCTTGTCGATAAGGACGGCAACAGGCTGGAACAGTTCGACGGGAGGGATTACCTCGACTACATCGCCGAACACGTCGAGGACTGGACATATCTGAAGTTCCCCTTCTACAAAAAGCTTGGATGGCCCGATGGGGTTTACAGGGTGGGGCCGCTGGGCAGGTTGAACGCCGCCGATAGGATCTCCACGCCCGAGGCGCAGAAGGAGTTCGAGCTCTTCAGATCGCTCAACGGCGGCAGGCCGGTCACCCAATCGCTGTACTACCATTATGCCAGGCTCATCGAGGTCCTCTACGCCCTTGAAAGGGCGAGGGAGATACTTGAGGACCCCGATGTGCTGTCCACGGATATCCGAGCCGAGTCAACGGAGATAACGGGTGAGGGCGTGGGCGTGATAGAGGCGCCGCGCGGAACGCTCTTCCATCATTACGTCACGGATGAGACCGGAAAGCTGCTGAAGGTTAACCTGATCGTCGCCACGGGGCATAACAACTGGGCGATGTCCCATTCCGTTGAGATGGTGGCTAAGGCTTTCGTGGACGGAAACAACCTCACCGAGGGGATGCTCAACCGCGTTGAGGCGGCGATACGATGTTATGACCCATGTCTCTCATGTTCAACTCACGCCCTCGGACGGATGCCCATCCTCATTGAGGTCTACACGGCGGATGCTCAACTCCTCAAAACGGTGGTGAGAAGGAAGTCATGACCCGCAAGGGGCAGGCGTTCCGGGCGAAACGCCTGCCCTCCTTTTCATACCTCCTCGTTCGATCCCTCAAATCGATCGTTTTGAAGATGTCAGAGGCCGAGGCGATGGCCTTCGGCGCTCGATTGGGTCTTCTAGCCTACCACATCGTCAGGTCGCGCCGAAAGATCGCCGAGCGGAACGTCTCGCGCGCTATGCCTCTGATAAAACGGCGTCATCCCTCATCAACGGTCGATTCGATCGTTCGAAAGAGCTTTATCAATCTGGGCAAAACCCTGGTCGAATTCCTGAGAATCCCCCTTCTGATGGGTGAGAGGATTTATCTCAAGATCCGGCCGTCGGGTATGGAACATCTGTATCGATCGCTGGAGAAGGGAAGGGGTGTGATACTCTTCATTCCCCACATGGGCAACTGGGAGCTTTTGGCGCCTTTCTACGGGGCGACGCTGACCAGGAAGGCCGTGGTGGTTTTCCCGTTGAAGAACCCCGAGCTGGACGAGCTTGTGGAGTCGCACAGAGGGATATTCGGCCTTGAGATCATCCCCAAACGGGGGGCGGCCAGACATGTGCTCAGGAAGCTCAGGGAGAACTACGTGGTAGGGCTGCTGGCCGATCAGAACGCCGGACGGGAGGGGGTTTTCGTGGAGTTCTTCGGCCAACTCGCCTCCTGTGCCCGCGGTCCGGTGGCTTTTGCCATAAAGACCGGAGCTGCCCTGCATATCTCCGCCGATATCCGCCAGCCCGACGATACCCACATCATCACCGTATCCGAGCCGATCGATCTTAAGCTCTCAGGCGATATGGAGAAGGACGTAAGGGCTAACACCGAACGGTTGATGAGGATGCTCGAGGAGCTCATATGCAGGTATCCGGATCAATGGCTATGGGTGCATAATCGATGGAAGACCAAACCGGACCCCAGATGGATTGAAAGAAGAAAAAAGAGAAGGGAGGTATCCATGGACCAATAGCTCCTGGATGGTATAGATTCGGTAGGCGGTTTGGAGGGGATGGATGGAGGTGCTTCTCTGCTAGGAATGAGAAGGGAGTAGAACTGCTTCTGAGCATGAGTTGGTAAAGGAGAGAAGAGGGGAGATTAAGAATAGGGAGGTGATTCGGGAAGTGTAGGGAACCCCATTTTTTGGACACCTCTCTTATTGGGGTGTATTCTTAAGGTTTTCTCCTCACTTCAAAGTCCAGGTTGTCCTTGAGTGGATCGTAGCTGCTGCGTGGCAGGGTGAGTTTGATCTCGTCCTCTGAGAGGTTATGTCCGTATTTATACTCGCTCACCGGCGTCACTCCGATCCGCCCCTGCTCCTTCAGTCGATTGCCGCTCAGATTGCCCGATCTTTAACCGGGAAAGTAATGGTGACATAGTCATGCACCTTGTATCCTCTTTTCCCTGCCCGCTAAAAAGGAAAGGATGCCAATTAATGCGAAAGCAGCACAGATCGTTTCTGTCCCTATGCTCCAGATCCTAGTAGCTATAGAGATGGACGCGGCTGATGATACCGGGATAAAGGAGGAAAGGAGGATAGTTAAAATTCCTTCTCTAATTCCCAACCCTGCCGGAGCTATGAAGCTGAGAGTTCCCATCACACAAGATAGAGAGTAAACTGGAATTGATAAGGTGACCCCTACCGATCCGGCGGTTAATAAAGCGTTAGCGAAGAAGTAGAACGCTATTCCTTGAACAGCCCAAAGCATCAGAAAAAAGCCAAAAAGAACTATTAAACTTCCTGCTTTTATATCGGCGAGTAGCCTGAGGTCTTTGGAGTAAAGAAATGCTTCAAACACCTTCTTCGCTAGAAGTGGAAGGAGTAATAAAGCAAGTGGCAGGGTCCAAAATAAGTAAGGGAGAGATGTAAAATGTGAGAGGATCTTTATTCCCAAAGGACTACAGGCACCGATGGTTAAACCTGAGGCGATAAGGTAAGAAAATTCTAAAGTTATGCCGATAAGAGTCGGATTTCTAGGCACTCCCGCCCTCTGAGTCAAATACAGCTTGCATAAAGGCATCCAAAGTTTTCCGGGTAAATATCGCATTATCTGAGAAACGATCCAGATCATAACAGCTTTTTTCATTTGTATTCTTGACCCCACAAGTTCTATCGTTAACTTCCACCCCAATCCATGAAGTATTAGAGCTCCTATAAGGAGGAAAGTTGAACCGATCAAACCTAAATAGTCCGCGTGTTCGACTAATGAACGTATTTCCGAATAACCTTCACCCGTTTTTCTTATGAGAAGAGCGAGGATGATGATTCCTATTAGGTATCCCGCTGCTTGTTTTAGAACGATGATAATTCCCTTCATTTTCCGTTTCTTTGAACATTCGAAACAAAGGTTTTAGAATAGCGGTGAGATAAGCAAGGCCATAGGTGAAGTGTTGGAGTGTGATGATAACTGGGATCAGAAATATCGCCCCAGCGCCCTTTAATCGAATAGCCCCATCAATCCCGGAGGCTACTAATACCCCAGTATACGAGATGCTTAGGGTTATTAAGATCCTTCTAGCGCTTTCGGATACCAGGCTTGCCAAAGCGAGTGCCAAGAAAATTATCAACAGAATCGAGGGTATCTTATATGCTAAACAGTTCAAGCTGCGGTGTTTGTGTCCCAGTGCTACTCGACTAACCCCCCTACCCCAAATTTGCGTGAGAAAAGCCTTTAATCCTTCGCGACGCCAATGAGCTACAATAGCATCAGGAACGTATTTAATCTCATATCCCTTCCGATGGATACGGTAAGCTATCTCGGTGTCTTCGCCTAAGTCAAAGCTTTCATCGAATCCTTCAACTTCTTGGAAAACGAAGCGTGGGATTGCCATGTTGCAGCCGCGCGGATAATAAGGTGCAAGTCGCCATCTTCCACCTCTTCGAACACCTCCCGTGCCCACGAAGGAAGTCACAGCGTAGTCCACACACCGTCCCCAGAGGGATTGATCTGAAGGAGCTATATCCGGTCCTCCGGCGATGCCAACTTTTCCATTTCCATCGAGGAACACCTTAACGAGGGACGACAGCCATGATGGATTGACCTCACAATCTGAGTCAAGAAAAACCAGAATATCCCCTTTCGCCATCGAAGCTGCCAGATTTCTGGATGCAGCGGGATTTTTCTTTCTCTTCCTGAGCACCCGAACCGGGAAAGAGCAAGCGATCTTCAGCGTCTCATCCGTTGAACCTTCATCAACGACTATCACCTCATATTTCGGGTAATCCAAAGCAAGCAGGGAATTAAGACATCTTCTTAGATAACGTCCGGAGTTGAAGGTTGGTATGATGATTGAAACGAAAGGATAACGGTTTCTCATGGTTGCCTTTGACTCGGCTTTGCAAAGGCATTTTGGTTTGGAGGAAATGTTTTGCGAATAGGTGGGATAATGGGGCGCCTTTCCCTGATAATCATCTCGCCCAAAAGTCCGATCGATATCATTTGCATCCCGACTATCGCTAGCATCACCCCGCCGATTAAGAGAGGATAACGGTGAAGTATAGATCCGTAAAGGAGGCGGAGCGATAACAGATACAGACAGATTCCTATTCCAGCGCTGCCTATCGCCAATCCTATTCCACCGAAGAAGTGAAGAGGGCGGCGTGAATAGCGGGTGTGAAGAAGCACAGTGAGGAAGTCCAGGGCACTTCTTATAAGCTTCCCTATGCCATACTTTGATCGTCCGTAAATTCTCGGCGAATGTTTAACTTCTACCTCCGTCACTTTGAACCCTTCCCACTGAGCTAGAACGGGGAGGAATCTGTGGAGCTCACCATAAAGGGTGAGCTCCTGGGCAACTTCTCTTCTCATAGCCTTTAACCCTGTGTTCATATCATGAAGTTTAACTCCACTTAGAGCCGAAACCACGCTGTTAAACACTTTCGAGGACCATCTTTTGAAGATCTTATCCCTTCGATTTTTCCTCCATCCGAGGACCATGTCATATCCCTCTTCTAACTTTGCGAGGAGCTTCGGGATTTCCTCAGGTCTGTCTTGAAGATCGGCGTCCATAGTGACTATCACCGGAGCTTGAGCTGCCCAAAACCCCGCCGATAAAGCCGCCGATTTGCCGAAATTCCTTCGAAGCTGAATGATCCCAACCCCTGGATTTCTCTCACGTAACTTACAAAGCACTTCAAATGAACCATCGGTGCTTCCGTCATCCACGAAGAGAACCTCGTAATTAACTTTCATCTCTTTCAACACATGGTTTATCCGTGCCATGAGAGGTTCCAGGGAGTCGCGTTCATTAAATACGGGTATAACAATTGAGACAAAGAGTTCTTTCATTACCATCAGCTCTTCATATCTTAATTAGCGAGTATGTCTTATCGGTTGGCTTCGGTCAACGACTAGCTAGGATGCGCCGATGATGGTATCTAGACTTAGCGATTGTTTTTCTCTCTTTCCTGAAATCGTCGCGAAGTAGCTCCATTTTAAAGGGTAGGTGTAGTCTAAGCGAGCTGAAGTTCGCTTAGGCACACCTGCTCTCAAGAAGCCTTGCCCGAGGATAGGGAGTTTCACTCTAACAGCTGGTCTCTCGTATCTCACAGCAGATTATGCTGTAGTCATACCCACTTACTCCCATATCGATACAGGTGCCTCCCCAACCAGTGCAATCACATCGTCTCTTGTTACACCTTGGGAATAGCCCTTCGTATCCATTTTTGTAGGTTTTGTAGCCTGCGTCCTCACAAGCACCTGATTGCCCATCACACACTACCTTGTCGTCACAGTAAACATTGCAACTAGCGTCGCAGTTAGAAGGTTGAGATGGGTGTCTACAATCCACGGATCTTGCCTGGCAATTGGTGACATCACCTGCTCTCGCTCCTTGTAACCATAATCCCAAGAAGCTAAATGCTAATATAGATCCGACCACCAGAAAGGCTAAAATCTTACTGTAGCTCATTTTCCTCTCCTCCTTTTGTCCGGTTTTTGTTTATTTAATCAATACGGTGAAATCTTTTGGCCATACCAACTGGTTAATGAAATTCCCAACCGGATGAAATCTCTCATGGTAAAATCAAAGAACTGAACTGGTATTCCAAGGTTAAAGTCCGCCTCTTCCACCAAAATGGAAAACCGACTCACTTCCTGCTCTGTGAGAGGGTTATATGTAACCCCTTCAACTTTGGTTGGATACCATATTCCACCAGGATATTTCCTGAAATCCTCACATGAGATAACGCCTCTTAACCTTTTCCAAGGACCAAGTTTGATATAACGTTCGAGACGAACAACTGAAAATCCCTTTTCAGGGGCGATCCAAGCTCTTTCCATTTCCTTTGGACCAATGTCAAATGGTTTTCTCCGTTTTGATCTTTTGGGGGCTAACTCCATTAGAAGCAGCTTTTGCCTGTTCAAAGAAGATCTCCTGATATCTTTGACCTGTTCTATATCCACCTTGTGCAGCATACGTCCTATAAGATGATACGGTATATCCGTGTCTGTAGGATGAGCTCTTTCCACGAACCCTCTATTTTCTCTGAAGCTTGCCCAAAGATAGGCGGTATGTTCATAACCGACGACCGTGTCTTTAATGTAGAGAGATTCCACAAACCAAGGAGGGTAATCATAGCTGCGCCTATCTATGGAATGTATCCTCACGCGATAAGCATTCGGAAGATCACCATCGTTTACTTCCTCGTCCACCTTAAAGACTATGTTCCTTTCTTCATAAAGAGGAAAACCCTTTGTGAGAAACTTGAAGTAACTATCCAAGGATTTTATAGCCATCTCAGCGTTCTTCCTTAATTCTCCTTTGGAATTCTCCAACACTTTGCTCCAATACTTTCGCTTTTTTTCAACCGCTCTTCTCGCTTCCTCTTCTGACATGCTCGATCTCGGCGATCTCCAAAGGATTATCCTTATCTCTCCGTCCTCTATCGTCCTCCTCGCGAAATTCAAAGCTTCCACTATCTCCTTTACCTTGAATTCCGCTTGATCTCTCTTTCGGATTTCAGAATCCGATTCTCCTTCCTCTAACATTAAAGGGATACCAGCGGAAACAATGATAAGTATAACTGCTATTATCCTTATATTCCGATTACTGCTCATGTCTATATGCTTCCCTTAACACATCCTTAATACTCTCTGGAAGTTCCGTATTCGGATATTCCCTGAGAATTCTTTCATATGCTTCTATGAAACTTCTCCTTGCACCAGGGCTATTCCGAACTAACTCCTTCATCTCATCTATGCGGGGGCTTAAATACCATGGAACATCAGATAAGTATTCGTGCAACTCCATCACCACGCTTTCAGACCGAGGCCATCCTCCAAAGAGAGAAACAAATTCCTCATCCCAAAGCAAAGCATGAAGCTTATCGGCTTTTATCCTATATTCTTCGTATTGTTTCACCAGGTATTGAGGCGCTGATTCAGGACCGCCATAAGATAAGATTTCCATATCAAGCTCCTTCAACCTTGGCAATAGCTGATCCACCTCTGATATGGCATTTTCAATCTTCTCTATGACCTCCTGGTATTCTTCGTAAACTTGGGATCTTATTTTCTCCTCTTCAGAGCTTGGTCTTGAAGGTTCAAGAAGAGCCTGTTCCTCACCTAGAGACTTCAAAGATGTTTCCGGGAATTTCTCTTTAGAGATTGGGCTCCTCTCTTCTTTAGGGTAGTTTTCAACAATCTGACTTCTTCCACCGGAGAGCGATCTTTGTGAAGAAATTTCATCTCCTGCGTCTCTTCCTTCCTTCACCTCCCTTATAGATGTATGTTCCTTGCCACCGTGATGAACCATCCATATACTTGTCCCTACCGCTATCATCAACACTGATCCTATTATCACTATCTTCGTCGTCATCTTCATCACAACACCCCCCATCACCTTCACAATTTCCCTCCAGGGAAGGATCACTACACACCTCAGCCTCCTGAGAACCTTCTCCTTAACTTTCCTCCTCGCCCTGTGGAT
>JAGGXZ010000155.1 GCA_021162805.1 Candidatus Poribacteria bacterium | reverse complement strand
TTCAGCAGCTCATCTGTCAGTACCAGCCGCCTCAGCTCCTCCCTCCACTCCGGCCTCTCCTCCAGAATCTCTATAAAGTCATGAAACTCCTTCACGGTGAAGGCTCTCATCCTCCATCACCTTTAGGATCTTGAAAATGGGCCTTATAGCACCTTAGATTCTACCATGTATCAACATTTGGTGCAAGCAGGAAGGTGATGTTTTAGCATCCTGGCTGAGATCAGGAGGCAGGAGAAGGACTAAGCCTGCCTCCTGTTTCCCGTTCCCCGTCTCCTCCTATTTCACTAGCATCATCCTCCTCGTCGCCCTGAAATCGCCGGAGCGCAGTTCCACCACATATACCCCGCTCGATACCCTTTCACCGGCGTCGTTGCGCCCGTCCCAGTAAACGGCTCTGCCGCGTCCCACATAGAACCCAGGCTCCTTATGTCCCAGATCGAACGTGCGGATCAATCCGCCGGAGAGATCGTATATCCGGATCATCACATCACCTGCCTCCAATGCGGGTTATTCCTGTGAAAACCGAGCTACATCAGAATTACCCCAATCCGTTCAACCCTGGGACATGGATATCCTTCCAGCTCTCATCTCCTCAGGAGGTCGCAGTTCATATCTATAACGTGCACGGCAGGCTGATTCGGCGGATCGATCTGGGTAAACTGCCAGCGGGTTTCTACCTGCGTAAGGATAGAGCTGTCTACTGGAACGGCAGGGACGAAACGGGAGGACCGGTTGCTAGCGGCATATACTTACACCAACTGAAGCTGGGGAGGATCTCATACATGAAACGCATGGTTATTATCAAATAGAGGTAAATCCCGCGTCCTCACTTGCAAATCTCCCCACACTCGGCGATAATATAAGCGAATTTGAGATGGGAGGTGAAATGATGCTCACGCCTGAGGAGAAGGCTGAAGGCTGGGAGGAGCTCTTCGATGGGAGGACGCTCGATGGATGGGCTCCGACCGGTCGAGCTGAAGGATGGGCTGTGGATGAAAGCGAAGGAGCCATCCTCTGCACCGTTCAAGGCGGGGGGTATCTCTATACCCTGGACGAGTTCGACGACTTCATCCTGAAGATAGACTTCAAAATCGATCCCGGCGTCAATAGCGGAGTATTCTTCAGATGGTCCGACCTATCCGATCCCGTCCACACGGGATTGGAGATGCAGATACTGGATACCTACGGCAAGGAACCGCCTGGCAAACATGACTGTGGTGCCCTCTACGATATGGTGCCGCCTCGAAAAAGCGCCTGTAAACCCGCAGGAGAGTGGAATCACGTCGTGATAACCTGTAAGGGGCCGTATATCACAATAGACATGAACGGCGAGAGGATAATCGACGTGAACATAGATGATTGGGATACCCCCGGGATGAACCCTGACGGGACGAAAAACAAGTTCAAATACGCGTGGAAAGACCTGCCCAAAAAGGGACATATCGGGTTGCAGGATCACGGCGGAAAGGTGTGGTTCAGAAACATCAAGATCAAGAGGCTTTCCTAAGCTCGATCGTCCGTCGTCCACCGTCTGTAGCGAGGGAACGGTGGACGACGGACGTTAGCTTTAAGGTTTTCGCTGCACTCCGAGGGTCATTTCACCTCGATCCTCAGCGCTGTTCCATCTGCCCCTACGATCCATCCCCGATTGCCTTTGAAGAAGATGTCCAGGAGAGGTTTATCGACCGGCGAGTTCTCCCTAACCCAGTTTTTCCCACCGTCCTCAGTCCTGATTATCAGTCCTTCAGATCCGATCGCCCAGCCACGTTTTGAATCGATGAAGAAGACGCCGCGGAGATGCCCTGCCACGGGCGCGGGTTGAAGCTTCCATCTTATCCCGCCGTTGGATGTGTGAATTATGACCCCGTTTGCTCCGACCGCCCATCCATCTTGAGGTGTTGGGAAATGAACGGCGAAGAGAGGCTCGCGGGTTGGGGAGGGGGCGAGTTTCCACGTCACACCGCCATCACGTGTGATCATTATCGTTCCCTTTTCTCCGACGGCGCATCCTCGTTTTTCATCCGTGAACCAAACGCCCCAGAGGTGTTCCCCTTCAGGCGTTTCCTGCTTGGTCCAGGTTCTGCCGCTATCGCGGGAGAAGATGATGTTGCCAAATCCTCCCACAGCCCAACAGCCTCCTTTAAGGGCGATCACATCCAACAGGCCTTGACCCAAGCCACTGGGCTCTTCAACCCACCTTTTACCGCCATTATCGGTGTAGATCACCCTGCCGTTTGAACCGACCGCCCATCCATGTTTGGAGTTGAGGAAAAAGACTGAGTTAAAAATGGTGGCGGGGTCTTCCCCCGAACGTTGAACGGCCCATGTTTCGCCCCCGTCATAGCTGTAGATCACAGCACCCTGTGACCCCACGGCCCAAACATGTCTTCCGTCAGGAGAGCTGACCCCGTATAGGTGGAACTTCACCCCGGTTTGAACGAGAGTCCACGTCTTCGGCCATTTCTCCCTCGCGCATCCTAAAAACGTCGTCAGGATCAAAAGCGACAGGATCAAGATCAGACGGCGATACATGCCTTTACCTCCGTTTTGCATACCTGCTGAGCTTAATTATAGGACGATAGGCCCGAAGTATCAAGTTAACCTCATATCCGAAGATCGAAAGGGGTTGAAAAAGGGTTCCATCCCTGGTATCCTTAAAATAACATCGCTCATATTATCGCTGAGTGTAGCGGAGATTTTTAAAGCTACTGTCCGCCGCTCTAGCTACCTGACAGTTTTGGAGATGAGGTAGAGGTTGAAAGTCACAGCACATAAAAGGGATAATACAGGAAAATCCCTTCAGGAGGTGTGCTGTGACGATCAATCAGATATATAATACCTTGCTT
>JAGGXZ010000154.1 GCA_021162805.1 Candidatus Poribacteria bacterium | reverse complement strand
TGATGGAAGGGATGATAGGTTGAGCTATGCCCGTATTGAACTTTAGAGGGAGGAGAGAGGGGGATTTATGGCCTTCTCAAGGGGACAGTTATCGCAGCCATAGGCATAAAGCGGGTAAGGCGTAGAGAGTAGGGCGTAGAGCGTAAGGCGCTTTACGCCGCACGCATTACGCACTACGCAATAAAGGGTTGATCCCTTTTGGGGGTTCAAGTTTATCCTTTTGGTTGGTTGAAAGGATGAATTGGAGGTGTGGTTCTCCCGCTTGATGATTGCCTTCATCCTGTATTTGAGCCGAGTTTTGTCAGTCAATCAGTCAGAGGGGCAAAAGGAGGCTATGTTGATGTTATCTCTGGGCTTGCTAATCCTTTAGAAGCTTTTGAGAGATGAAAGGATGCGATCAATATTTTGGAATCAGATCTCCGAATTTGGTGTATGGGGATTGGTTGCAGCTTTTACGGTATTAGTACAAGGATGCACGAATACATATGTGCCCCCGCCCATTTATGTTTTGTATACCAATCCACCGCCTGGTGTCAAGGCACCTGTGAATACTCTTATCGGAGCGGTATTTGACTGTGATATTTATTCGATCGAAGTGGAAATAGTTGACAGCAAGGGTAATAATGTTTACGGCAGGTTAACGGTAGATCATAATTATTTCTCCTTGAAACCCTATAGGAATCTTCATCCTTGTGAGACGTACACGGTCATAATATCCGATGTACACGCTCTAGAAGACACTGCTTCTCTGGATAATTACTCTTTTAGCTTCGAGACCTCGGACGAGATAGATGAAACGCCCCCGAGGATCATAGAGATCGTACAGATCGTGAATGTTGATGGCTCTACCAAACACCTACCGCTTGATACGCTGGTAGACCCCGATGGAGGGTTTGGTATCATATTCAACGAGCCAATATTTCGACGCGAATTTAACCCTCGCACGGTGGGGATTTACATTGAACCCGAGGTTGCTGGATCAATGCTTATAACCTTTGTTTCTCCCACTGAGGCTTATTTGGATATAAGCGAACTGCTTGAAGAAACGACCTACAAAATAAGGTTCAGCGGTGGATTTTTCTGGGATTTAGCCGGTAACAACACATCTGAATACTTTTTCACCTTCCATACGGGAAAACGAAAGAAAGTTAAAAGAGATGATTAGGAATTACGGGATGGTTCACAATTAGGGTGACAATTTTCGCCGCCATAGGGGCGCAAGGCTTTGCGCCCTTAAGGGGCTAGGCATTCAAAGGGGAATGCCTAGCCCCTACGCTTTCATCTCCTGGCAAGCCTTTTCACGATGTTTCCGCCCGTATCACGGATGACGACCTCGAGAGGCATCTGTCCGAGGAGGGCGTGGGTGGCGCAGGCGAGACACGGATCATATGCCCTGAAGGCCATCTCGACCATGTTCAAAAGCCCCTGATCCACCTGCCCCTCCTTGATCAGGCTCTGCGCCGCCTTTTTGATCGACATGCACATCCCGGCGTTGTTCTGACAGGTGGCCACGATGAGGTTCGCCTTGGTTATGATGCCCTCCTCGTCGGTCCAGTAGTGGTGGTATAGCGTTCCCCGCGGCGCCTCCACACATCCAACACCTTCGCCTGCGATTCCCTGTGGGATGATCCTTACATCAGTGCTGGTTATCTCCTCATCCGATGCGAGCTCAAGCAGCCTTTCGGCGGCATACATTATCTCCACGAGCCTCGCCCAGTTGAAGGCAAGGGTGGCGTGAGAGGGTTTCTCGCCTAGCACGTCAAATAGCTTCTCATAGGCCTCCTGCGCGAGGGGGGTTGCCATTCCGTCGGCGACGTTGAGCCGGGCGAGTGAATTAACCCTGTACAAGATCTGTCGGGCCAGATCATCGCCGCCAATCAGGCCGCCTCGAGGTTGACCGGATACGATCTGAACGAGCTGATAGGGAAAAACATATCCCAGTTCCTCACCCCTCAGGGGCTTGAGCTGGAGATGGAGGTGGAGCGAAAGCTGCTCTCCGGCGAGGAGGTGGAGCAGCCATATGAACAGAGGGTGATAAAAAAGGACGGTAGGAAGGCGATCCTCATGCTGACCACCAGCCTCCTTGGAGATGAGAAGACGCCCTCCTTCCTGCATATCGCCCGTGACATCACCGATGAGAAGAGATTGCGGGAGAACCTGCGTCTCTATGCCAATCAGATCAGCAAGGCGCATGAGGAGGAGCGCAAACGCATCGCGAGGGAGCTGCATGGCGATACCATCCAGATCATGGTCGCCATATCCCGCCGCCTGGATAACCTTATATCAGAGCACTCAAATATGCCGGAGGAGATGCTCAAACCATTGGAGAGAGTCCAGAGGGATATAGATGAATCCCTGATTAGAATACGCCGCTTCGTCCAGGATCTGCGCCCTCCCACCCTGGAATACTTCGGACTACTCCCTGCCCTGAAGGAGTTGGCAAGACAGGTTCAGGACCAATCGGATATAGAGGTGGGATTGGAAGTCAGGGGATCGGAGTGGCGTTTCTCACCAGAGGAGGAGCTCCTGATATACCGGGTCGTTCAGGAGGCCATGCGTAACGTCTGGAAGCATTCTGAGGCTACAAAGGCCGAGATCAGGATAGAGTTTGGAGATGAGAGAACAACCGTGACGGTCAGCGATAACGGAAAGGGTTTCGAGATCAAAGGGGATTCGGAGTTTCTGGAGGCGGGGAAGCTCGGACTTATGGGCATGAGGGAGAGGGCCCATCTTTTGGGAGGTTCCCTGAAGATCATCTCCCAGCCGAACGCGGGGACAGAGGTGATCCTCACCATTGAAAGGTCAGATCATGAGATCAAAACAGGATGATACTTCTCCTCGTAGCTACGATCCTCTTATACTTGTCCAGCAGAGTCAGAAGGGAAAGCATATCACCACTTGAAAGGTCGAGGATGAACAACAGCTTGGGTTCTGTTAACAGATAGGCCGTATCTCCTGAAACGGCAATGTCGGCTATCGAATTAAAAGGGGCTCTTATGACATCGACCGTCTCACCCCATTTGTCCAGGGCGAAGAACATCACCTTTCCACCATACCCGTAGGCCATCGTCACTTCACCTATATCCCTTCCCTTTAGCTTTTTCCTGCCGGATAGATACAGGTATTTCGTGTAGGCGGCGTCCAGGTCTATGCGATCCCATCTCTCGCTCTCAGGTGATTTCAGCTCGATCCTCCTGATACCCCCGTGCCACCTGATGAAATAATCCTTCGAAAAGGTTATCCTCCAACCCCATCTCGCCCGGTACGAAACCTGATCCCTCATTAGTAAGAGGGTGGTGTAGAGGCAATTCGAGGGGAGGAAGGAATCGGAATTTCTAAGCGCTTTCATGAGCTCTACCCTATCGATTCCGTTTTCAATTGAAGCGGTCGCGAACTGCGATGTCCATGTGGTGATCGGAAGCGATGCGATCGGCTTCGGAGAGGTAGGATTACGGACCAAGAGGATATGGAAAACGGATCGGCCGAGCAGATAGAGATACTCGCCGGAGAGATCCATATCAACTATGGGTGAATCCCCTACCTTCATCCTCGCCTTTTCCTTCAAATCCTTCAGACCGATCACAACGAGTTCATTCTCAGCGGGGACAAAGAGGTAATCGCCGTTCAGAACCGCATTGCCGGATATGCGCCTTAGAGGGAACTCCGCCACGCCCCTGACACTTCCGTCCGCTCCAATCCTGAAAAGCTGAACTCCCCCGTCACCCGTCATAGCTATCCTTTCGCCGCAGATGCTAAAATATCTCGGTTTTCGCTTGATCTCGACAGTCGTTAAAAGTCGAGGCTTATGAGGATCGGAGACATCCATCACGGCGAAGGCCCATTTTGGAGGCGGACTGCTGAAGAGGGAAACCCCTTTCATAGCGCATCCGGGGAGAAGAATCGAGATCATGAACGCTGTGATGAGCAGGGCGACTCTCCTCACCGTTTCACCTTCCTCCTGACGGCTGCGATGTAGATCATGTCCCCGTTCACGCCTAAAGCCTTGAATTCGAGCTCAGGTTCGCTGAACATGCAGGTTATCCTCCTCTCAGGGATCTCCAGAACCATCAGCTCGCCCGATTCGGTTATCAGATACGCCTTATCCCCGACGATCTGAAGGTCGATCATGCTCTTCAAGCGTTCCGTTTCGTCTATCCTTCCTCTCCACCCGGTGATTAGAACGATCCTCCGGTTAAAAAGGATGTATCCCCCTCCGATGTTCGCGTTCGAGATATATCGCATCCCCTCTTGGATGAGATCCAAATACTCCGGCTTACCTCCTTGAGGTAGGAGCCAGAGCAGCTCAGGCGTTCGGTAATCCCAGTAGAGGAGGTATTTCTCGGAGATAGCCGGTATCCTTCGGGAATCGCCGCTTTCTCTTCTGAGGACGATTACATCCTTAAGATCGTCCACCCTGATGTTGAGGAACTTCCGGGTAACCGAGGATTCGATGGCGGCGTTGAGTTCGCTCCAGGGCCTGACCTCATCGTGAAAGATACGGAAGAACACATCCCGACCTGAGATACCGGATGAGCTTATAAGCTCCGGCCGGGTGGGGTTTGATATGGAGATGAGGTGGATGTATCGGTATCTGTCCAGAGCCCACGCCATACTACCTTTCACCCGGAACTCAGCTATCGGCATTCTCTCGTATCCCTCCGGCCCGTTTTGCATCTCCCATTTCGGAGGGTTTGATGAGGAGTCCATCACGAAAAGCCCTCGACCGGTGGGGACATAGAGGTAATCTTTGATGACGTAGAACCTTCCCACGGTGTTTTTAAGCGGCAGTTGTACGATGAGCTTTAGCGAGTGAGGATCGGAGACGTCCGCCACCTCCAATCCCTCTTCGGTTCCGATGAAAGCTCTTCCGCCGTAACAGGCGATGCATCCCGGGATAGGTCCTCCGTTCAACGGCAGGGATGCGATGAGATCCGGGTTTCCAGGATCTGACGCGTCAACGGCGATCAACAGGGCCGGATCAGTTCCAGTTAAGCATATGAGGCATGGTAGGATCACCCATAACATGGTTCATTTCGACCTCAACTCGTTTTCCCTGTCTTCACAAAGCTTAAAAGGTCAGAAATCGACGGGTTCTCCTCTCAATCTCTTCAGGAACCTCTTGTAGTAAAAGGGGTTCTTCTTCAGAAATTCCAGGGCTACGGTGTTCCCCTGAAAGGCGTATCTCTCCACTATATCGAAGAGCCTGAACCGTTCGTCCATTAATCTATTACTGGTGTCTACCAGCGGATCGATCACATATTTCACTAGATAGAAATGACGTCGAAAGGCTTCTCGACTTTTCTCCTCCATACCCATGCTGTCGTAATAATTCACCAGTTCGATCAAGTCGTTGTTCTCCTTGGCCAGCTCATCGAGTTTCTTTCTTAATCTCTCCTCCTCGGCCCGTACCTCCTTGATCCTCTCTATCGTCCACCTCAACTCCTCGGGGACAGCCTCCTCCGTCTCATCCTGCTTATCCTGGGGTGTCTCCCTTTTCATTTCACCCCACGCCTTATCGGGTGTGGGCGGGATATCCTCCTCTAGGGAAACGGCTTGCTCCGACTGCTCATCGGAATATTCATCTAAAACAGCATCCAGAAAGGCATTGAACTCCTCAAACGTCAGATCATCTGATTCCTCCTTCCTTACGCTCTTCTGGGATGTAACGCTCTCTTCCACCTTCCCATACATCATATCTCTTGGTTTCACAACCGGTTCATCCTCCCCTTTATGCATCACGATCCAAACCCCAAATCCTCCCGCTATCAATATTCCCATACCTGTTACCACAGCTTTAGTTGATAGCTTCATGATAACACTCCCTGGGAATCTCATGATTTTACGCCATGGCATTAAGATCACCCCGCCGAATTTCCACTTCAACCTCTTCCGTATCTTCTTCAATCCCCTTTGCACTCGTTTCGCCACGGCGCTATATGATAAGCCGTACTCCTCGCTCAATTCGCCATAACTTTTCCCCTCGAAAAGCCATCTTTTCAGCATCTCTCTGTCCATCTCGGGCAGCCGGTCTATGAGCTTTTCGGTCTCCTCCAGCAGTTCGTTTCTCAGTATCTCATCCTCGAACGAGGGGATACTCAGTTTATCGGGATCGATCTGGGAAAGAGAGATGATCTGAGGTTCCCTTTTTCTCATCCGATCGAAGGCGATGTTGAAAGCGATCCTCATCACCCACGTTTTGAAGGAGGAAGGTTTTCTCAGCTTTCTGAGATGCAGATACGCCCTGAGGAAAGCCTCCTGAGCTATCTCCTCCGCGTCGAGTGGATCAGTGATGAGAGAACAGAGGGCGCTGCAGACTGAATCGAAGTATTTCTCCACCAGTTTGCAGAATGCTGAGCTATCGCCTGAGATGACTTTTTGTATCAGATGCTCGTCCCTCAAGATCTTCCTCCACCTAACCTAAACATAATCTCGGTGGGGAAATAGTATAACAAACTTCCCTTCGACCCCGTCATGAGGGGTTTTCACTCATAATAAACGCTCACGCCTTTGGGCGGACTGATACGGAACATCTCATCGGGCAGATCTACGTTTATCGAGAGATTGTAGAATCTGACGATCTTAATATGATGCAGCCTGCGCTTTCCACCTTTGAATTCGTATGAGATCGATCGCACTTCCCTCGGATACCACATGTCGCGACCGTAGCTCTTCTCCAAGGTGAAACGTATGTAAGTCTCCCAATCTCCATCCGTGGTGCGGGCGTAAATCTCTTGAGGGAGATAACCCCGCCGGGCGTTAACCAACACGTAACCCTCGAAGTTGGAGATCGGCCAGCGATCGACAGGGATTCGATAACACAGATCGTCGTTTACAACCTCGCCTCTAGCCGGTGCCATTCTCACCCCAGGGTATTTGACGAGGTAGCGTTCCAGAAGATCTCCGGCGGAGGCCGTGCCCCAAAACCTCAGCCAGTAAAGCGGCCCCATCTCTTTAACACTGGAAAGTCTTATATCCCCCTTGCTGATCACCAATTGGAGAGGCCGACGCAACCTGAAACGATAGGACCTCTCACCGTCATAGGTTATCCTAAGTATAGGGGTCTTAAGGAACTGAGCTATAGGTGGCAACGGCTCCTCGGGGTTCACCTCCTCAGGGGTGATCTCACCGAACATCGCATCGAAGCGGTATCTCACGCCTTTAAAGGCATAGTAGCCACGGCTTAAGCTTATGCTCGACTTGACGGAGGGCACGGGCATGCCGTCCCGACGGAATTCCACCTCTATCTCCTCCACCATCTCCCTTGGCGTTATCCACCATAGATCGGTAAACATCTCACCCGATCGCATCTTCCCTTCGCGTTTTCTGATCTCCTCCAGAAGTTTCTCAAACGTTATTCCATCGTCTTTACCTACATCGCCCTCCCTCTTAACATGCACAACGAGACCCGTTATGTCCCCCCTCATATCGAACTTCAGAGGTTCCACCCTTCCCCATGAATTTAGGAATTCCGCCGGTATGAACCCAGGCACCTCAACGATCAGATCGGCGTCGAGCGGTGGAAGTCCCTCGAGTTTGAACGAGCCGTCCTTTCTGATCGGAGCTGACACCTCTCCGCATGGGGTGGTAGCGACGGCACACGACCCTTCGGGAACGGGCTGGCTTTCAGGCATAACGATTCTGCCGCTGATGCTTCTCCCTTTACTAAGGATTATGTTTATCCCCTCACGCACCTCACCTTTTTCCAATCCGTCTATCCTCAAAGGGGGCGCTATATATCCACGCTGAGCTTCAGTTGAGTTACACATCACAAACAGATCGTAGGGTCGATCAGCGGCCAGGTGGGTGAAAAGATAGCATCCGTTTTCATCTGTTCGGGCATATGTTGTAGGCAAGTAGCCTCCATCTCCCTTTGGAGCCGCCACGACGACCGCCCCGGACAGCGGCACATCGAGAGTGCGTTTCGAATTCTCAGTAATCCGACACATCACCATACCGCCGACGGATACGCCTCTATTGAGTATGACCTCGTTCAGCTCGCTCCCCGGTTTGACATCCCTCGCGTATTTAGGAGCGAAATCGGGCCTGGTGATCAGGGCTTCATACCGTTTTGAAGGGTCCCAACCCGGAAGGATGGCTATCCCCTTCTCGTCCGATATACCGGTCGGTTCACCTTTCCGCTCACCTATGATCTCCACATAGCTTCCGGGTAGCGGTCTGCCCTCCTCATCCGTCACCTTTATCCTGATTATCTTCTCCTGGGGTATCCCCTTAAGGTTCAAAGACGAGAGTTTAAAGGTCACTTCCTCTCTGGCTTCGACGCCGTCGAAGAACCGAGGGACATAGCCCGGGGCCAGGACGAGTATCTTGAAGACGAGATCGGCACGCAGAGATTCGATCCTGAAGGAGCCGTTCCCATCCGTCAGGGCTTCCTTGGAACAGTCCAGGTAACAGTAAGGGCATGTGAGGGAATATCCGGATTTCGGTTTGGCGGTCCAGATGTCAACCCGCGCGCCTTTTACCGGTCTGCCTCTCTCATCAACCACCCTGCCTTGAAGATCCATCCGTTCATCATCCGGTGAGATGGACCGGGCCATCGCTACAGCGATGTGAAGCCAAGCAACAATTAACACCGCAAAGGCCGAGATCCCATACCAGAGCAACCTCCTCCTTTCCATTTATTCACCTCCTTCCTTTTGTTTTATCCTCTCCAATGCTCTCTTATAGAAAAACCCATCATATTTCTCCTTTAGAAACTTAAGGGCGGTAGGATTCCCTTGAAGGGCGTATTCTTCTACTATGTCAAAGAGTTTGTAGATCTCATCCCATGCTCTGTGATAAGCATCTGAAAGTTCTTCCCCATATTTTCCTAATTCATATATTCGGCGGGAGACTTTCCTCCGTTCCTCCCAATCGCCGATTTCAGCGTAGTAGTCTCGCAGCTTATATAACTCTTCTTTCTCATCCAGGATCTCAAACTCTCTTTTCCTTAACCTCTCTCTCTCAGCATCTAACTCATCAATCCTCTCCATAGCCATCCTGAGTTCCTCTGGTATCTCCTCCCCAGCGATTTCCTCCTGTTCCCCCTTCCCTTCCGAACCTCCCCTCGTTTCACTTCCCGCCATCTCCCCTGATGAGGATGATGGGATCACCTCCTCTGAAGGGACGGTCTCCTCCCCCTGCCCACCGAAATACTCATCTAAGACGGAATCCAGAAAGGCGTTGAACTCCTCAAAGGTCAGATCATCCGATTCTCCTTCTTTCTCATCCTTCTGAGATGAAACATTTGCCTCCATCCTCCGCTCCACCTTCACCCCACTCGGCTTCACAACAGGGTTCTCATCTCCACGATGCATCGTCATCCATATCCCTGTCCCTCCAAGCATCAGCACGACCGCTCCCGTTATCGCCACCTTCGTCGTGGCCTTCATAACGACACCTCCTATCATCTTCCCAACCTTCCTCCATGGAAGAATTATCAAACCGCTCAGCCTCCTAAGCACCTCCTCCCTAACCTTCTCCTTCGCCCTCTTCACCCGCATCTTCACCGCCCCTATGCTCCTGCCATATCGTTCACTCAACTCCCTGTAACTCTCCCCTTTCAGCCATCCCCACAACATCTCCCTTTCATCCTCACACAACCCCTCCATCGCATCATAAAATATCTCCTCCGCCTCCCTCCTCAAAAGCTCATCCTCGAATGACCTATCATCCGCTATCTCCTCTTCCAATTCCTCTATCGAGATGACCTGGAGATCCCTCCTCCTTCTGAGCCTCTTGAGGGCCATGTTGTGGGCTATCCTGATCATCCAGGGGAGAAAGGAGTTGGGATCTTTCAGCTCTCTTAGGCGGTGGTATCCTCTCAGGAAGGCGTCCTGGGTAACTTCCTCTGCCTCGAAGTAATCTCTCAGCAGTGAGGCTGTGTAGAGGAGGACTTTATCGTAGTATCTCTCCATCAGCCTTCCGAATGCTATGGGGTTGCCCTGTAGGGTTTGTTGTATCAGTTCCGTGTCGTTCATAGTTTCCCCTCTCATACATTATAGATACCATTTTGAGCCAAAAGGTAACAAAAAATTTTCGATGATGGAGTGACTTGACTATGGTCAACGACTATGGTAAAATCCCCTCGAAAGGAGGGGTTATGATGGAAAGCATTTCGATTTCCAAGTTCAAGGCGACATGTCTGGCTTTGCTTGATCGGGTGAAGAGGACAGGTCAACCGATCTTGGTGACTCGCCGTGGTGAGCCGATCGCTCAGATCCTACCCCCACCTCCCCCTGAGCGACCATCCTCCTGGTTGGGATCGTTTCGGGATACCGGTAAGATTAAAGGCGATATCATCGGCCCTGCATTGGAGGAAGGGGAATGGGAGATCATGAACCGATGAGGCTCCTTCCGGACACTCACATTTTCATCTGGGGCCTTATGGAACCTGAGCGGTTAAGCCCTCGTGTGGCTGAGGTGTTGGAAAATCCGGCTAATGAGCTTTGGCTTTCCCCTATTGTGATCTGGGAGGTTTTGATCCTTGCCGAGAAGGGGCGACTGGAGTTGAAACCAGACCCTCTAAGGTGGGTTCGTCGCGTACTGGGAGAGATACCGTTCCGGGAAGCTCCTTTTACCTATGAGATAGCTATTCAGAGTCGGCTTGTCGATCTTCCTCATCGGGACCCTGTGGATCGTT
>JAGGXZ010000153.1 GCA_021162805.1 Candidatus Poribacteria bacterium | reverse complement strand
GCAGAAGAGAAGAGGCACGAGAAGCCGTTTCAAACGGTTAAGCACATACCCCCATACCGATCGGAACCGCAGCGCGTAATAGGTGGCTGCGCCTGAGATGAGGAACATGATATGCATGTGCCAGGGGGAGGCGAATATGCCGGGGAATCTGATGATGGCCTGGCTTATCCTCCCTCCATCGGCGGCGGACATAGCGAGGGCCAAAGGAAGGTGGAAGGGAACCAGATGTAGGACGACGAACACCCTGACTCCTCCTCCGGCGTGACGATCGTCGGGGCAAAGAAATCCAGGAGAAAGAGGAAATGGAGGGCAGTTATCACACTGAGGCAAATCCAGGGCAGGTGAGTCTGGAATCTGAGGTTCGACGTCCAAAGCCCGATTCTCCCCTTTGATCTCATATGGATCACCCGTTCAGTATGATGATTTCGTACTGAGTTCCGAAACTTTAGACGGGCTTCAGACGGGAAATGTTCGGAGGAAATCCCCAATCTTCAATAAGGTGGCGCTTTATCCCGTCCAAAACACATAGACTGGGATATGGAAGAGCACGCCGATTGTCGCCAGGAGACTACCCACCACAAAATCTCCGAGGATCAGTCCCAAGAAAAACGGGATGGAACGCTGATAACCCCTGATCCCGTAGAATCTCAGCATCGCCCATTTAACCGCTGAGGCCAATACCAGCGGGAACCAAATTCTCCCGATCCCCCATCTGCCCGATATCACATAACCGACGGGATGGAACGGCCACCACAGAAACCTGATGTGCATCATGTAGAGGAACAGGGTGAAGAGGAACCCGACCACCCCGAAGAGCACCTCCATCGGCTGCCAATCGGTGGGTGAACGAAGGCGCGAGTCGAGAAGCCGGAGACCAACACCGGCCGCCCAGGACGGACCCTCTCGATACAGCTCCGCTCCTACCTTATAGGCATCATGCAGATAAAACCAGAATCCTGAAATCGCCCCGATGCCCGCTGCAAGTAGGATGGCGGATATTATCCCTTTGGGTCTCGTTCGGGTTCGCTCGGCGAACTTGAAGCACTCAAGTTGAATCGGCATGGGGCTTTCACGGCCAGAGGAGCCGAGAATCCAATGAAGCAGACCGAAACCGATCAGATTATTCCGCCCTAACCTGCGGGAACCCAGAGTTGTTATCAGGATGTAGTCCGGGGTCGTCCATCTCAGCGTATGCACGGGCGGCCCGAGCTCCGCACGAATGCGCGTGATGGCGGTGTGAAATGCAAAGTAGAGAAGGAAGAAAGGAACCAGAACCCACACCGACATCCCAATATAACTACAGAAGGTTATGAGCAGGACAAAGCCGAGGATGATGCCCAACACGGCGCTGCGGTAGGTCATGGGTTCATCCGGATCTTTAACCTCAGTCCCTTTCAGCACCTGCACGATAACGGCCTTAAAATGTCTTCTGCCCAGCCAGACGGCGAACAGAAGCAATGCTATCCATCCGCCTCGAACCTGGGCTCCCTCATAGGGGAACTGAGACAGGCCGGCAAATCCCATCGCACTGCCAACCACGCGCTCCAACTGCCAGAATAGATGGAAAAACCAGGTCGATACGATAAGATCGAGCGGCATCAGATAACCCATGCCGATGGCGAAGGGATAAAAAGTGCGATACATATATCTTATGGCGTTCCACGGTTTGGAGGTGAAATACCTGCTCAGGCTGACGGGCTGGACGGGAATCGACGGAAAGGCCGGATAAAGAACGTGAAGCTGATTTATGATGTCGATAAAGGCAGCTATGGAAAATCCCAGCCAGAGAAGATGATTGCTGAAAAGCCCTTTTCCCACACCCTCCCGTGTCATCTCAAGGGGCAGTTGAGCGATTGGATATGCCAACCGCTCGTTCCTGACCCATTGTCTCCGAACAATAGCGTTGATACAAAGCATCACAAATATGAGGACCACGGTGAAACCGGTCCAGATAAGCGCCCGTGGCAACCATTCCCGGATGTAGATGGAATTGTAGAATGTTGATTGCCCCTCGTAATATCCCCTAAGCACCTTCCTATTGTTTACCACCAACCAGGGTGGGGAATATCGAACGAAGAGATTCTGCCAGTCGTTTTCAGGCGTGGCATACCATGTGCCGTTGCCAAGCAGGGAGACGAGGCATTTGATCATATCCGTCCCGTTTAATGCCGTCGCCGTGGCCAACATCGCATAGATGGTCAACAGCTCCCTCTGTTGCAGCGCCTGTGTCGGAGTGAGACGCCTGAGACCGTTATTGAATAAAACCAGCAGGAAAAGGATAAAGATCACGTTGCAGAAGAGCGCTAGATCAGTGATCTCTATGTCCAATACGCTGCTCACCGGTGCCTGCCAGTAGCTGTTCACGATGATGAGAACGGCCCCGATGATGATCGCACGCACGGTGGCAAATGATGAACTCTCGCTACCTTTGATATCCATCGTCGCACCTATCCCGAGCAAGCTTGCGGAGTATCTCCGGAAACTCAGATGGATGAATTATACCACTCCTCCTCCGCCATTGGAAGTCAGATCCACCCGTCTCAGGGCGATATCGGCTATGAGCAGACATGCCGCTATCGTGAGGAGGTATGGCCACAGGTGAAGGCGAACGGGAATCGGATTTTCGACCGCGCGGAAAACCTCGCCAGCGGCGGGGTTGAACTTCCCTCCGGAAACCGAGGCCAGCCGTTTGAGAAGCTCCTCGTCGGCGTTGTGAATCAGATACTCCTCCGGATAGGAGACGACGGTTCCCGTCACCTGGGAGTTGACCAGATCGCCATCCCGCTTCTGAATTATCCTGACGAAATATGGCCCCACCTCCTTGAGGGGAAAGTCGGCCTCATATCTGCCCGGGGCCGTCTGGGAGACTCGTAGCTTCCTCTTGGTCAGATCCGGGAGGATAAGTGTGACGTCGTTTTGAAGCTCGTTGAGGAATTCCCCGTTCTCGCCGATGGCGTCTATGGTGAGATGAGCCATCCCCTTATGAAGCTCTATCTTGGAGAGAAAATTGCCGGAGGTGGTCTTGCGCATCGTATCCCTGACGAGCTGTGTCCAGAATTTGCCGTATCCCGCCCACTCAAGCCAATCCGCCGCCCACCGCGCTTTCGCATCGGATGTGAAGGCCACGGACTTGCCGAGCCCGTATCGCCAGCTCACGAGTATCGGATCGCCCTTCGGCCGAGCAGCTCGACGGAGGCTCTGGCGGCCTCCTTAGCCAGCTCGATCTTTATGCCGCCCATGCTTCCCGATTTGTCTATCACGAGCACCATGGCGAGGCTCGGAGCCTCCTTCTTCTTCTCCGCCTCGCACCTCACCGGCAGGATCTCCTCAATGGGCGTCCTGTAATAGCCGCCCAGACCGAAGCTGTTTTCGCCTCCCAACATCATGAATCCACCCCCTAGATCCTGAACGTAGGCGCGTACGAGCTCCATTTGCCTCCGACTCAGCCTCTCAGCCGGGACGTTGCTGAAGATCACGAGGTCGTAGTTCTGAATATCCGGCAGCTCCCTCGGCACGCCGAGGCCGTTTCGGATGTCCACCTGTATCTTGGCCTCCTCCAGGGCGGTCGCCAGATATCTGGCCTGAGGCTCGTCCTCCTCGATCAGCAGGACCTTCGGCTTCCCCGAAACGGCCACTATTCCGAGGGCGTGATTGTTGTCGTAAAGCGTATCTTTGATCGACCGGCAGACGGCGTCATACGTCAACATCCCGCTTTCAGTCAGGGTCTGTGAGAAGCGTATCCTGTTCTCGCCCGCCTTCAGACGCACCTTACGGCTGGCAAGCTCGAACTTGTTCTTGAAGAGCCTGATCTCGGCCATGTCCTCGTGATTGCTGCGGACGATGACCTCCAGGTTAAATGGCTCCCCCTGTTTAACCTGGCTCGGCATGTCGATCCTCTCGACCATCACCTCCGGTTCGGCGCTGGGATAGATGGGTACCGTATCGATCTGGACTCCGAACGCCTTCCCCCTGAGCGCCGTACGGAGGGCGTCGCCCTTGGTTTCGACGCCGTCGGTGAGCAACACGATCCGCTTATTCACCTCCGCGGGGAAGATGCCCCAGGCCGTTTCGATCGCCTTGGCGATGTTCGTCGCCGCGTCCTCATCCTCCTTGAGCCACCCCTCTTTGAACTGAACGGGGTCGAAGCTCCTCGCCTCATCATCGTCGAAATCCCTGAGAACCCTGACAGCATCGGTGAATCCCAAGACGCTGATCTTCCGATCGCCGCGATGTTTCATCGCCTCTTCGATGTAATCCTTCGCCTTCCTCAGCCCCTCCTGGGAGATGCTATCGGAGAGATCCACCAGGAAGATGACGGCCAGCCTATCGTTTCTGGTCAGATATTGCAATCCGGCGAGGCTCAGGATCAACAGGATGAGTATCAGCGACCGGACGATCAGGTTGATGATACGCTGAAAGCGGGGAAGATCGACGAGGCTACGCCGATATCCGTAATACAGAAGGGGCAGAAGCAAAAGGAGGAGGAGCAAAAAGGGTCGGGCGATCTCCATCATTCGATCCGCCTCCTCTGATACAGGAACCACTCCGTAGCGCTCAGGGCGAGGGCGAGGAAAATCAGGTAGATCCAGGGCGGGTAGCGCAGAAGCGGCGAGCCGCCAAAAGCAACCTCCCGATCCAGAAATTCCTTCACCTCATCGTTGAGATGCAGGTCGGTCTCATTCTCATCTGTCAGATTAACCGCCCAGGTCTCCGTCGTATCGCCCGCCTGCAGGGTGTAAAATCCGGCATTTGAGGTTCCATCGAAAAATATCTCGCCGTTCCTCGCGGGAAGGCTTACGCTCTCACCGTTTGGCCTCACAAGGGTCGCCTCCTTGATCCCCTTATCCACCTTCTCTCGCAGGATATCACCCGTCCGGAGCCAATATTCCTGAGTTTCAGACCTCCCCTGGAACCATTGGATCGCGTTGGCGATGATCACCGGAAAGGCGACGCGGAGGGGGAGGTCGGATTTGAGTATGTCCAGCGCCACGAATAAAACCCTGCGTTCAGGAGACTCATCCACGAATATGAGCGGGTCCTCGAAGGATCGGACGAGCACGCGGGCGCCGTCAGGGGGACTCACGCGATATGCCTCGGCTATCTGGACGTTCTCCAGGTTGACGAACCTTAAAACGGGATGTTTGCGATCCCACTCCGTGACGATGGGCGACTCCAGCGGCTTGCCTATCCGATAGATCGAACTCCCCTCAGGCGGATGGATCAGTATGTAGTTGCCGTCGCCTATGCTCGGGGGGCACCAACGGTCGAATATGACGACCCTATAGCCTGAGGGGATGTCGGGTTTATAGGCTCCAGGGGGGATCACCGTAAGCTCCAGCCTTTCGTCCACGGCGAGGGCGCTCTCGAGGAACATGTTTCCCTCCGTCACCAGCAGAACGGGGATCTTCTTCCGACGGGGCAGGAGCGCATAGGCGACGTTATCGGACGGGAGGGAATCGTCGACATCCAGCACCGCCTTCAGCCTCCCTCCTTCGAACGCGAAGTTGGCGAATATCTCCGATGGCTCTTATTTGCGCGCATTGTTGGTGGAAATGGTATACTCATGGGATGATGAAAATCCTTCATAAGGAGGTGACCCATGAGTATACCAGAATCGATAATCAATCTCATCAACGATGTCGAACTTATCATGGCTGACATGATAAGAAAGATCAAATGGAAAGATGGAGTATACTGCCCCCATTGCAAGAGCAGGAACATTATCAAATGGGGAAGATACAAACTGTTTCAAAGATACAAGTGCAAAGATTGCAAAAGGACTTTCAATGACAAGACAGGCACAATCTTCCACAACTCCAAAATTCCACTGTTTCTGTGGGGGTGCATACTCTTCCTCTTCGTTTTGGTTCATACCTCCCAGAGGAAGATCTCCATTCTGTTTTGCACCTCCTTCAAGAGCATCTTCATAAACTGCAAGAAGGTTATGATAAAGATCTCCTCCTCTCTCCCCCTCCCAAAGGGGATAGAAGGGGAGATAGAGATAGACGAAAGCTACATAACAGCAGGGCTCAAAGGGAGGAACAACTCCGAAAAGATAAAGGAGCTGGGTAGGAGGCCGAGAAAGAGAGGGCTTAAAAGGAGAGGAAGAGGGAGATACCAAGCGGACAGGCCTCCCATCATAGCTTTGATACTCAGAGGTGGTTACAGGATAGTTTTCAGCGCCAAAAGAGCTACTAAAGCTACG
>JAGGXZ010000152.1 GCA_021162805.1 Candidatus Poribacteria bacterium | reverse complement strand
TTGGCCCAACCAACTTATTATGGTTATGGCAGGCAGGGAACAGACTCCTTTAAGGGCTTTAAAGCCCAGGTAATAAGAGTCCTCCTGCCCTGCCTCCTAAATTTATATCATAATTCATGGTAGGAGGTAAAATGGGATGTCATATTCGGTTGAGGTGGGAAGGGTTGACGGCTTTGACGTCCATGTCCTCAAAGATCTATCCTCTGGAAGCGAGGCCAGGGTGGTCCCGGAGATCGGTGCGAACTGCTTCAAGTTCACGATCACGCATAAGGGAAAGGTCTTGGATATAATCGATCCCCCACCCTCGCTTGCTCAACTTCGGGAATCCCCGAGCGGTTACGGCAATCCGATCCTCTTCCCCTTCCCAAATCGAATACGCGATGGGACCTTCACATTCGACGGCCAGGTCTATCAGTTCGATAAACGTCCCGGCTGGGAACATTCCATACACGGGCTGGTATATACACGTCCCTGGGAGGTGTCGGATCGGGGATCACAGGATGCGGCCTATGTGACATTGAGTTTCGACTCAAAGAGATATCCCGACGTTATGAGACAATATCCCTTTCCCTTCATCGCCGAGCTGACCTACAGCCTGAAGGGATGGGAACTGACGGTGCGTTTTTCGGTTCAAAACACGGGGGTCAAGAGAATGCCGATGGGTTATGGCTTACACCCCTATTTCCGCGCCCCGATCTCACCTGAGACCCCTCCTGAGAGATGTCTCGTCAGAATACCCGCTCGGAGATTGTGGGAGCTAAGGGATTTCCTCCCCACCGGCAGAACGATACCCGTGGATGAAGGGAGGGATTTCAGAACGTCGAGGCCTCTGGCAGGAGCGAGACTGGACGATGTCTATACGGATTTGATCTACGAGGGAGGAGTCACCAGGTGTTTCATAGATGATAGAGGTGTGAAACTGAAAACGATCGTCGAGGCCGGGGCCGTTTTCAGGGAGATAGTCGTCTATACCCCGCCTAGGGGCGAAGCGATCTGCTTTGAACCCTATACCTGTCCGACCGACGCCCCGAATCTGACCGCTAAAGGCTTGGACGTCGGTCTGATCGTTCTCGAACCGGGTGAAAGCTTCGAGGCAACGGTGTGCTTCACCGTTGAAAGCTACGAATAAGGGGGCAAGGCATGAACGTCATACTGATAATCTCCGACACGTTTCGCAGGGATAATCTGTCCTGCTACGGCGGCGATCTGGCCCATACGCCGTCACTGGATAAGTTCGCTTCAGAGGCGATTCTGTTTGAGAACGCCTATTGTCTCTCCTTTCCGACGGTTCCCAACAGGAATGACATTCTGACCGGCAGGGCGACCTTCACCTATAAACCGTGGTCGCCCCTTGATCCGAAGGAGATCACCCTTCAGGATACGCTCAACAAGGCGGGCATCCTGACCAGCCTGATCGTTGACACACCTCATCCGTTCGCACCCGGATTCAATTATCAGAGGGGATTTCAGGGTTGGGAACTTATCAGAGGGCAGGAACATGATAGATGGAAGACGGCGCCCAGTGACGTCAAGCTCCCCTGCGACCCGAACAAACTTCGCAACCCCTATGGGACGGTCATCCAATACCTGAAAAACGTCTCCTGGAGAAAACACGAGTCGGATTACTTCGTCGCCAGGACGATGAGAACGGCGATCGAATGGCTGGAGGAGAACTACGCCAGTCGCTTCTTCCTTTACGTCGATACGTTCGATCCCCATGAGCCCTGGGACCCGCCCAAGCATTACGTGGACATGTTCGATCCGGATTACGACGGCGAGGAGGTGATCTACCCCAGATATGATAGGTGGAGGGAGTTCCTGAGCGAGAGGGAGCTCCAACATTGTAGGGCTCTTTACGCCGCCGAGGCGACGATGGTCGATAGATGGATCGGGCTACTGCTTGAAAGGATCGAATCGCTGGGGCTGATGAAGAACACCGTCGTGATCTTCACCACGGATCACGGCTTTTACCTGGGCGAACACGGCTATATAGGTAAATCCCTTATCAGGGAGAACTATCATCAGTCCATCCCCCTCTATCCTGAGGTCTCGGCGATACCTCTCATCATGTATGTCCCCGGCATGGAGGGAAAGAGGATTAAAGCCCTCATTCAGTCGATAGACCTGATGCCCACCATTCTCGACTTCATGGAGGTTGAGATACCGCCTACGGTACAGGGATACTCGCTTAAGCCCCTCATCGAAGGGAAAGCGAATAAGGTCAGGGATGTCGCCATAGCCTCGCCCACCCTCTCCTCAAGGGGAATCAAGGTTCCGCATCCCACAAATCGGGCCACAATCACGGACGGCGAGTGGATGTTGATCTACGGCAGCCAGGTTGAAAAGGTCGAAGGTGCTGAGATGACGGAGATGGTCGATAGCATCAAGCGGAGGGTGGCCGCTATCGAGGAGAAACCGCTGGCCCCGGAGCTCTACTATCTCCCGGAAGACCCCGGATGTGAGAGAAACCTCTTCGAGGAAAATCATGATAAAGCCAAGGAGATACATGCTCAGTTCGTGGAGTTCCTGGAAAGATGTGAGGTTCCGGAGGAACATCTGAGGTTTTTCAGGTATATATAGATTGACTATACCTCAGTAAAAATCCAAATCGCGAGAAGCAAAGGTCGCAGATATGCCCGCAGTCGGCAGTCCGCTGTCTCTTAGTATAGTCACTTGTCGTCATTTATTGTCATTTATGGTCATTAAATGACGGCGAAGCCAAATGACCTAATGACAACAAACGACGATTTAGAGGTGGACGGCGGACAATTCCTTATGTGTCTCGGCGGTTAAAAAGTGCGAAAGCATAGAGATTGATGATATGAGCGTAAAAGTTATAGCACACAGAGGAGCTTCAGGCGAGGAGATAGAGAACACGCTTGAGGCCTTTCATAAGGCCCTCCTTCAGGGCGCTGACGCGCTGGAGATGGATGTCAGACGCACGAAGGGCGGGGACCTCGTCCTGTTCCACGACGAGACGTTGGAGCGACTTGCCGGCAGGACGGATAGGGTGGAGGAGCTTTCGCTTCGGGAACTGGCCGAAATCCACCTCCGACACCCGAAATTCCCCGGTAAGAGGGGCAAGATCCCAAGGCTCGAGGAGATCCTGAAGGATGAAGATCTATCGGGAGCGATCCTCTGTCTGGAGGTAAAAAGCGAGGGAATAGAGTTGGATCTGGTTGAGCTGATACGGAGGTTCGATCTGATCGATAGATGTATAGTCTACTCGTTTCACCTCAACCATCTCATAAGGATTAAAGAGATCGAGCCCGGATTAAGGACCAACCTCCTCTTCGGCCGCGATAGATATGACAACCTTCGCCTTGCGGTCGAAAACGGCATCGAGATGATAAATCCTGAAAGCTACGACGCCGATGAGGAATACGTCGAGATGGCCGTTCGATCCGGACTCACGGTGACCGTAGGTAGGACGAACGATCCGGACGAGATCCGACGCTTAGCCCGACTCCCGATTTGGGGGATACATACCGACTTCCCCGCCCTGGCGGTGGAAACGATATTTCATATATTTCATTAGGAGGTTTTCCCACGCAGATTTCCATGAAAGGGATAGCCCTGGTATTGGTGATATCGCTTCTCTGTGCGAACCTCTCTTATGGCCTGAGCCTCAAGATGAGGGGGAAGATCTCCATGATCCTGATCCTATCCCTCATCGGCGCCGTTGACCTACATCTCCACCACCGCGATGAGGTCGCGCTTGAAAGATCATGTAAGACCCTGGATCTCGGGGAACTTCGATCTATCCGGAGATACAGACACGGGTTAGATCTGATCGAGATCCGAATCTATGAGCGCGGTGCCGTGACCGTGAGGGATGGGATGATATGGAGGGTGGAAGATCGCCTGTATCTGCACAAGGCATATGAAAGACCTGAACCTGTTCAGGGAGGCTGCCGGTGGAGGTTTCCCCGGACGAGTATCAAAACGGTGGATACTGGAGCGCGGCCACCGGATGGTTGATCGTTGCCCTGTCGCGGTTCAACTTCTCTACCCCTGAAGCTTCCTATAGATCGTCCTGCGGCTTATGCCGAGTATCCGCGCCGCCTTGGTCTTATCTCCTCCTACCTTCCTCAGAGTTTCGAGGATGAGTTTCCTCTCCACATCTTCGATCTTCATCCCAAAGGGGATGAAGATGCCCTCCTGTTCGGTTTTGTCTGATCTCTCCCACTCGCCTACTATCCACGCGGGCAGGTTTTCAATCCCTATTCTCTTGCCCTCTGAGAGTATGACCGCTCTTTCGATGGCGTTTTCGAGTTCCCTCACGTTTCCAGGCCAGTTATAGCTCATCAGAGCTCTCATCGCTTCGTCGGATATCGATCTGACCTCCTTTTCGTGTCTGAGGTTGTGTTTTCTGATGAAGTGTTCCACCAGCAGGGGGATATCCTCCCGCCTCTCTCTCAACGGCGGCAGATCGATGGTCACCACGTTCAGCCTGTAAAACAGATCCTCCCTGAACCTTCCCTCCTGGACGCTCAGCTTAACGTCCTCGTTCGTGGCGGCTATTATGCGCACATCCACCTTGATCGTCCTAGTTCCACCGATCCTCTCGAACTCCCCTTCCTGTAAGACCCTGAGCAGCTTGACCTGGGCTGAGGAGGAAAGGGTTGTGATCTCATCCAAAAAGAGGGTGCCGCCGTCGGCGAGCTCGAATTTACCCTTACGTTCCGAGTAGGCGTCCGTGTAAGCTCCTCTCTCATGTCCGAATAGCTCATCCTCGACAAGCGTATCGGGCAGAGCCCCGCAGTTCACCGGTATGAAGGGCTTATCCCTACGGGGTGAGATCCGATGTATATATCTGGCTAGTATCTCCTTACCGGTTCCCGTTTCGCCTTGAATCAACACGGTGGCCTTGCTCGACGCTATTCTGTTGGCCAGATCGAACACCTCCAACATACAGGGGCTCTGACCGACGATGAATTCTTCGATCTCCTCTCTGGACGGTTTGAAGGTAAGATCCAGATATCTGAGAGATCTGCCGAGCGCCAGCTTAACCTGCCATCGTCTCAGAGGTCTGACCAGAATATCCCAGACCCCCATATCGATCATCCGACCGATCAGATCCTCCTGCTGAGGTTCGACGATCAGGATTATCGGGACATCCTTGAACACCTCGGCGGGGATGGATATCGAGGGATCGGCGAATATAAGATCGACCTTCTCCAAACTCCTCCTGAGAAACGATGAGTCGCCGGTTATCGTAACGGAATGCTCATCGGGAAGCAGTTCACACAGCTCACGTATCAGACTTTTATCCGATGAAGCTATCAATATCCTGGCCATCTTTCCTCTTTTCGATCACCACGAAGGATCTATGAAGTCTGTATTTCAATGGCCGTTCAAACCTCACCACATCTATCACCTGAGCTCCGAGCCATTGAATCGGTTCCAAGGCTTTATCCAATTCCCCCCTCACGTTTTTGCCCTTGTAGGCGATGAGACGTCCGCCGGGTTTGAGAAGGGGCAGACAGTATCGAACGAGTTTCCGGAGTTCAGCGACATATCTTGCCGTGACGTAATCGAACCGGCCTGAATATTCGGGCTTTCGGATTAACTCCTCCGCCCTAGCCCTGACTACCTCGGTTTCCTCCAGGCCCATCATGGCGACCAGGCATTTGAGGAAAGCCGTTTTTTTATGCGAGGAGTCGATAAGCGTCACCTTTAACGTCGGCTCGATCAGCTTCAGGCACAGCCCCGGAAACCCCGGCCCGGTTCCGACGTCCGCCAGACGGCTTCTCGGAAGTATCAGACCACAGACGATCGGGAGAACGGAATCGACGAAATGTTTGTAAATTATACCACAATCGTCAGCCACAGATGTAAGGTTTATCCTCCTGTTCCACCTCTTAAGTTCATCCCGATAGAGTTTAAACCTCTCAAGTTGCCTTTCATCCAAGATAAACCCCGCCTCTTTCATCGCCTGGTTTAGACACCGTTTGAAATCAGTCATTCCCGATTCATCCTCCTCTTCCACGCTTCCAGGGCGATCATCAGTATGGAGATATCAGCAGGGGAGACGCCGGATATCCTTGATGCCTGACCGATCGATCGGGGTTTGATCCTCGAAAGTTTCTCCCTTGCCTCGTTCGAGATCCCTTTGACCTTTGAATAGTCGAACTCCGGCGGTATGATCATCCGCTCCATTTTCCTAAACTGTTTTATCTGCTCCTCCTGTCGCCTGATATATCCCTCGTACTTCACCTGTATCTCCACCTGTTCCTTGACCTGCCATGGCATCTCCTGGGACGGCGGGAAAAATCGCTCGATCATCCTATAGGAGACCTCCGGCCTCTTGAGAAGATCCCTCAAGGTCATCGGCTGTGAGATAGGGGCTGTGCCCATCTCTTTCATGATCTGTTGTGTTTCCGGATTCGGGTATAGCTTTATCTCCTGAAGCCTCTCCATTTCCTGTGCTATGAGCCTTTTCTTCATTGAGAACCTCGCGTACGTTTCGTCGTCGATCAATCCCAATCGCCTTCCTATCTCCATCAACCTCAGATCGGCGTTGTCCTCTCTCAGGACAAGCCTGTATTCCGCCCTGGAGGTGAACATTCTATATGGCTCGTCGGTTCCTTTCGTGACCAGATCATCTATGAGCACGCCGATATACGCCTGGGATCTATCCAGTATCAGGGGCTCTTCGCCTCGTATTTTCAACACGGCATTTATACCGGCGATGATCCCCTGTGCGGCGGCCTCCTCGTATCCTGACGTTCCGTTTATCTGGCCTGCGAAGAAAAGTCCCTCAACCAGTTTCGTCTCCAGCGAGGGTTTGAGCTGAGTCGGCGGGGCGAAATCGTATTCGATCGCATAGGCCGGACGCATGATCTCGACCCGTTCCAGCCCCGGTATCGTCCTGAGCATCTCCACCTGAACGTCAACGGGCATGGAGGTGGATATGCCGTTGAGGTAGATCTCCAACGTGTCCAATCCCTCCGGCTCCACGAATATCTGGTGTCGTTCCTTATCGGGAAACCTGACTATCTTGTCCTCTATGGAAGGGCAGTATCTGGGCCCAACGCTCTTTATCCTGCCGCTGAAACGGGCCGAGCGTTTGAGGTTCCGTCTGATGATCTCGTGTGTGCGCTCATTGGTATAGGTTAGATAACAGGGCACCTGGGGACGATCCACCCTATCGGTCGAGAAGGAGAAAGGACGAGGCGGATCATCCGGATACTGGATCGTCATCGCCTTGAAGTCTATGCTTTTGGCGTTTACCCTAGGCGGCGTTCCGGTCTTGAGTCTTCCTATCTCAAACCCGAGTCTTCTCAGGGCGTCCGACAGGTTTTCGGCCGACGGTTCACCCAACCTTCCGCCGACGAATGACGTATCGCCTATGTGTATAAGCCCTTTAAGAAAGGTTCCGGTCGTAAGTATCACCGTTCTGCCCAGGAAAGCACACGTTTTGGTTATAACTCCCTTAACCCTGCCGTCCTCCACGATCAGATCCTCGACCACCTCCTGTTTGACCTCCAGCTTTTTCTGTTCCTCTATCGTCCGCTTCATCTCCACGTGATATAGTTTTTTATCCGCCTGAGCTCTGGATGATCGGACGGCGGGCCCCTTTTTGGTGTTGAGAAGTCTGAAGTGTATGCCGGTCTTATCGATATTCTTGGCCATCTCCCCGCCAAGGGCATCTATCTCCTTGACCAGTTGTCCCTTCGCCAGTCCGCCGATGGCGGGGTTACAGGACATCTGTGCGATGGTGTCGAGGCTGATCGTTAGGAGCAGAACCTCCGCCCCCATCCTCGCCGCTGCCAAGGCGGCCTCGCATCCGGCATGTCCCGCCCCGACGACTATGACGTCATAGATCTTATCATACGTGATCATCCTCAGGATCACCCTGATAAGAGGAGTCTGAGCGTTACCTTAACTATTTACCATACCCTGAACCGTTAGTCAAATCGATAGATATGACGATACGATGGAGGGGAGAGACAACCTTTCGGAGGATGATCCGGAATATAAAAAATTAAATGTCTCCTAATAAATCTTAGATGAACACTGGAAAATCCGAAATCCTATATCGGAGACTATCGCGATAAACTTTAGCAAAAATTTCCTTCGAGTTATCGAAGAGAAATTTCAGGGCGATCATATATGTCTATCGGAATCATTTCGGCGAAACTTAAGAGGAATTTTGGATGGTTTATATCCTGGATAAATTAAGGTAATGCTTTATCTCGTAGGGCGGGGGTTTACCCCCGCCGAAAACGGCGGCACATAAAGTGCCGCCCTACGAAAGTGTTACCATGATTGCGAACCATCCCGAGGAATTTACCGCCTTACTACCTCTCATTCATTCGAGATGTGAACCAATAGCGTCGCCCTAGATTTATTAGGGGACAAATAGGCATAAATCGATTATGCTCTTGATCGCCAATCGATCACCGATCCTGATCTTTCAGTAGATTTCCATCTCATATCTCAACCTCATCAAGGGAGAAATGACGATGGAAAAGAAAGATGCCTTCTATCTGGAAAATCTCGATGACGTGATGGCGTTTTTGATCCAGCTGGAGCCAACGGATACTTCCGAACTAACTCATGTGAAGGAAGCGATAGATAAGATCATAGAAACCTCAGATCATCTTTCATCCCGTGATTTGCTCTCCAAAGCGTCGCAAAAGCTCAACGATTTGATCCACGGCGAAACCTCTGACCCCTCAGGTCTTATGAGGGAGATAGAAAATCTGATCGGGGAAGCTACAGGGTCGCCTGCCGGTGATGAGCCCTCCACCGAGCAGGCTTCTGAGGAGAACCATCCTCAGCCTGAGCCTGCTCGGTGTTTTTCCTTCCCTGAGGATTCGGATCCGGAGTTGATATCAGCGTTCATAACGGAGACACAAGATCTGATATCCGAAGCCGAATCAGCACTTCTATCACTGGAAGCTAACCCCGATGATATGGACGCCGTCAACACCGTCT